>JAFTPW010000211.1:0-8221 GCA_017463075.1 Clostridia bacterium | reverse complement strand
GTAGAGCACTGCACCTCGTCAGCCGAAAGTTTTTGCGGAGCTTTTTTCAAAAAGCGACCCCGCGTCCCCCCAAAAAATAACGAAAATCCACCACCATACTAAATCGGAGGTACCCATACACATGAACAAGCAGAGAATTCTTGTAATATCCAGCGCGAATATTGATTTTGTACAGTGGATGCGGCGGATGCCTTATTCCGGTGAGACCGTGATTGAGAATGAGCTGAAGTATTCGTATATTCCCGGCGGGAAGGGTGCGAACAGTGCGATTGCATTCTCGCGATTCGGCGCGGATACCGTTTTTGCGTGCAAGCTCGGACGGGATGCCAACGCAAAGAGACTCCGCTCCATCTACGAGCGCGAGGGCATTGACACCCGGTACATCCTCGAGGACGAAGAAACGCCCACGGGTCTTGCATCCATCCTCGTTGAGGACAACGGCAAGAACCGCATCATTGTTTATCCCGGCGCAAATATGACCATGACAGCCGAAGATATCGAGGAAAGCTTCACGTGCTACCCTGACGCTGTCTATATGCAGCTCGAAATCCCCGACGAAGCCGTCATCGAAGCCGCACGCCGCGCAAATGAAGCCGAGATCCCGCTCTTCATCGACGCAGGCCCCGCACGGCTCGATTTCCCGCTCGACAAGCTCGGCAAAATCGAAATCTTCTCTCCCAACGAAAGCGAATGCCGCATCTTCACGGGCATCACTCCCAATTCCGAGGAAAACTGCCTCCGTGCCGCTATCCGCCTCTCCTCCCTCGTTGACGCAAAGTACATCGTCATCAAGCTCGGCGATAAGGGTGAGTTAATCTACGACGGCAGAGAATACTACATGATCCCCAGCGAAAAGGTCGAAGCCGTCGATACCACTGCCGCCGGAGATATCTTCACTGCCGTTATGACATACGTCTACCTCCAGAACCACAACATCGTCTCCGCCGTCAAGTACGCTACCTGCGCTGCCGCAATCTCCGTCACCCGTGAGGGCGCATCCACGTCCATTCCCACCCGTGAGGAAGTCATCGCGTACGCTAAGGCAAAGGTCGCAGGAGATGCCGACAAGGACAACGCGGACGCCGTCGTCGCGGAGGACAACGAATGATTATTGTAGGACTTGACTTCGGTGACGCCAGAACCGGTGTTGCCGTGTGCGATAAATATGAAATGATGGCCTCCGACGCGGGATGCGTTGCCGCCGACAGCTACAAGAAAGCACTCGCCGCAGTCGCTGAACGGGTGAAGGAGCTGAACGCGGAGCTCATCGTCGTCGGCAATCCCATCAACATGGACGGCTCGCAGGGCTTCCGCAGTGAAAAATGCAAAGCCTTCGCAAGAGAACTGTCCGAGCTGACCGGAATCCCCACGGAAATGTACGACGAGCGGCTCACCACCGTCTCCGCGCATAAAATTCTCAGCGATAACAATGTCCGCGGGAAGAAGCGCAAGGCTACCGTGGATACCCTCTCGGCGCGGCTGATTCTTGAGGATTACCTCACCGCGCGCAAGAACAGGGGCACTGTATGACTGTAACCGAAAAAATGTCCCGCTCGCTCGTTGACGGCTTTCTGAACGCGAAAAACGGCAGAATCTGCAACGGACGCGGCGAGGAAATTCTGCTCTGCGGCATGGGTGTGGGCAACTGGCTCCTCCCGGAAGGCTATATGTGGCGTTTCTCCGGCAGATACGACCGTCCGCGCACCATTGAAGCCCTTGTGCGTGAGCTTTGCGGCAGTAAGTTCGCGGAATATTTCTGGAAGCGCTTCCGCGAGGACTACATCACCGAATCGGATGTGCGCGCCATGGCGGAGAACGGATTCAACTCCGTGCGTCTGCCCGTGAACTGGCGCATCGTCATGGAGGACGAGCCGGGAATCACGTGGAAAGAGGACGGATTTGCCCTCATCGACCGGTTCCTTGACTGGTGCGAGAAGTATAAGCTGTACGTCTGTCTCGATCTGCACGGCGCACCCGGCGGTCAGACCGGTCACAACATCGACGACTCCGCGGACGATATCCCGAGACTCCTGACCGATACCGAATCCGACAGCCGGGAGAAAACGCTGGCGCTGTGGTGCGAATTTGCACGGCGTTACCGCGACCGCTGGATTGTGGGTATGTACGATCTCCTCAACGAGCCGGCACGATCCCCGAAACCGGGCACACCCGAGCTGGATCACGCCGCACTCCGCGAAAGTCTGAAGCAGTTCTACCGGGACTGCATCGCACAGATCCGGAAAATCGACTCCGTTCACATGATTTCCGTGGAAAGCGATGTCTGGGCAAGCCGTCCGGACTTCTTCACGGAAAAATTTGACGACAATATGTGCGCGCATTTCCACTGCTACTGGTGTCCGCCGAGAAAAGTCATGTACGGCAGCTACCTCGCAGTGCGCGACAATCTGAACACGCCGCTCTATCTCGGGGAATCCGGCGAAAACTCCATGCTGTGGTTCTGCGCCATGTATCCTCTCGCACTGGAGCATGATGTGGGCATCAACATCTGGCCGTGGAAGAAGATGGACACCGACTCCTCTCCCTGCTCCGTGAAAAAGCCCGCGCTCTGGCACAGGATTCAGGACTATACCCGCGGCGGTGACCGTCCGTCGTACCGGGATGCACAGGCGGCGTTTGAGGAGTATCTCGACAACATCCGCATCGAAAACTGCGATTGGATCGGAAACGTGATTCCGTCCATTCTCCGGCGTCCGGGATGCGCGTTCCGTGCGTGTGATTTTGTCCGCTGTGACGGCGATATCCGCTGGGTGGACGAAACCGGTGCGGAGACCGATCAGTGGGAGAAGACCCTCACCGCATTCACGGAAGGATGCTGCGCGGAATACACCCTTTATTCGGACGGCGAGCACGGTCAGATCCGCTTTGCGGCAGATTTTGAAAACGCAGTCGTTGAAGTCTCCGCAGACGGCGAAATCCTGCTCCGCACAACGGCATCCGGCAGACGGGAGCTTTCCGTTTCCCTGCCCGGCGGTCATGACTGCGTGCTGAAAATCGCCTGCATGAAAGGAAAGTTCATGCTGGACACGATTGAATGGCTCAAGGCGTGACCCTGAAACAGAACAATATTATTTCCCATGAAAGGAATACCGATATGAAAAACCCCATCACCCCCGCAGATCTCGCGAAATACACGGCTTATCATGAAGCGGACACCGTTCGTCAGGCCATGACCTCCGTTTTCGCAAAGACCAACATGAACGACATGGCTTTCCTCACCAAGAAGGCGAAGACCATGCAGTTCTTCTTCAATCACGACATCAAGACCATGAGCGCCACCAACCAGATGGGAAGCGGTCGCTGCTGGCTCTTTGCGGCTACCAATGTGCTCCGCGAAATCATCGCAAAGAAGCTGAACGTGGAAAACTTCGAGCTCTCCCAGTCCTGGCTTGCTTTCTGGGACAAGTTTGAGAGAGTCAACTACTACATAGAATCCGTCATCGACACCGCAGGAGAAGCGTACAACTCCCGTCTCGTTGACAACATTGTCGGCACGGGCGTACATGACGGCGGTCAGTGGGACATGTTCGTGAATATCGTGAAGAAGTACGGTATTCTCCCGAAGGTATGCTATCCCGAAACCCAGCAGTCCTCCAACACCGGCAACGTGAACAAGCACATCAACCTCTATCTCCGCGCGAAGACTCCCCTGCTCCGCAAGTACGCGAACGACGGCGACACCGCGGCTCTGGATGCGCTCCGTACCGAGATGCTGGAAAAGGTTTACTCCTTCCTCTGCGCATGCTACGACGTTCCGCCGGCTGAGTTTGACTTCGAATACAAGGACAAGGACAGCAAGGTCATCGTGGAAAAGGGTCTGACTCCTCTCTCCTTCGCGGAAAAGTACATCGGCAATTACCTTGACGACTACGTTTCCATCATCCATGCACCCACGGAAGACAAGCCCTTCGGCAAGACCTACACCGTCAAGTTCCTCGGCAACGTGGTCGGCGGCGGCAAGGTTCTCTACCTGAACGTTCCCATGGACGACTTCAAGAAGATGGTCATCGATCAGATCAAGGATGGCGAAATCGTATGGTTCGGCTCCGACTGCGGCAAGTACAACGACGGCTCCCGCGCATGCTGGGACATCGAGCAGTACAACGAAGCGGCTGTGACCGGTCTTGACGTCGGCATGACGAAGGAAGACATGCTCAACTACCACGTAAGCCAGATGAACCACGCAATGTGCCTCACCGGTGTGAACATTGACGAAGAAACCGGCAAGTCCAATCGCTGGAAGATCGAAAACAGCTGGGGCAGCGGCGGCGCACAGGCAGGCTACCACATGGCATCCGATGCATGGTTCGACAATTATGTATATCAGGCGGTTGTGAACAAGAAGTACCTCGGCGACTACGCGGCTGCACTTGACTCCGACCCGATCGAGCTGGAACCGTGGGACCCGATGGGAAGCCTTGCAGACTGAGAGAAAAGTGAAAAGATAAGAAAGAAAAGAGAAGAGAAAAGGTATGAAAAACACAAAACTCTGCGGCATTATGCCTGCGCTGATGACCGCGTTCAATGATTACGGCGTGGATACGCAGAAGGTTGCGGCACATTCCAAGTGGCTCGCGGACTGCGGTATGCACGGTCTTTACGTCGGCGGCTCGTCCGGTGAGATGATTCTCATGACCGAGGACGAACGCAAGTGCCTTCTGGAAACCGTTGTGGGTGCGGTCGGTGACAGAATGACCATCATCGCCCACGTCGGCACCACATCCACAAGAGGCACCCTCGAGCTGGCACGTCACGCGGCAAAATGCGGTGCGCATGCGCTCTCTTCCGTGACTCCGCTCTACTACAAGTACAGCTACAAGGAAGTCAAGCACTACTACGAACAGATCGCGGCGGAAACTCCTCTTCCGGTGATTATCTACAACATTCCCGCGCTGACCGGTACGACGCTCAACTACGATCAGCTCTGCGAAATTCTCTCCATCCCCGGTGTCGGCGGCATGAAGTTCACTTCCTCCGACTTCTTCCAGCTGGAAAGAATCCGCGCGGCATTCCCGGACAAGGTATTCTACAACGGCTCCGACGAAATGCTCCTCTCCGGTCTTGCGGCAGGTGCTGACGGCGGTATCGGTACAACCTACAACTACCAGCCCGCACGCATCCTCGGCGTTTACAACGAATTCAAGGCGGGCAACATGGCGAAGGCGCTCGAATATCAGGCAAAGGCGAACGAAACCATCGCGAAGATCCTGAAATACGGCGTGCTCCCGTCCTCCAAGATGCTCATGAAGCTGAACGGCATGGACTACGGCACCTGCCGCGAACCCTTCATGCCCCTTGACGACGCAGCCATCGAAGACCTCAAGACCGTCACCATCGCTGACTGACGCACAACACACGAAAACGGTGTCTCCTGCCCGGGGATGCCGTTTTTTGATGCGCCTGCGGCGGAAAGAAGAAAGAAAAAATAAGAAAGAATAGATAATAAATATGAAGGAAAGGGGAGTTTGTTCATTTCCGGTTCATATCAGTATGATAAAATAATCAGTAATGCATTCATACAAAATACAATCATCGGAGGATTCTTTATGGGACGTATCTGGCCTTATGCATGGGCGTTTGCCATCATGTGCTTTATTTATGCGGGCTGCAAGATTGCCGGTCTGGAATGGGCCGCGGAAAGACCCTGGTCCGAGGTCATTTTCTTCCTCGTCGTTTCCGTTCTGATTATTGCCGGCTTCTTCCTGAGAAAGAAAATCGCGGCGCTGTATCAGAAAATCAAGGATAAAATTTCGTAAACCGGCACAGAAAGGCGTTTATTATGTACATCGACAATTCCGGCGCACGCTGGTTCAAAGGCAATCTTCACACCCACACCACACGCTCCGACGGACGGCTCGCTCCCGAGGACTCCATCGCGCTCTACCGTGAAAACGGCTACGACTTCATGGCGATCACGGATCACTGGAAGCCGTCGGAAAACGCAGTCCACGAAAACGGCATGCTCCTGCTCTCCGGATGCGAGTATGACATCGGGCAGAACGTCCGCGACGGCATTTTCCACATCGTTTCCATCGGATGCGTGACCGAACCCGTTCTGACCCGCGCAAATACCCAGCAGGAGGTCATCGACGAGATTCACCGCTGCGGCGGACTTGCGAATCTTGCGCATCCCTGCTGGTCCATGAACACCCTCGATCAGCTCATGCCCCTTGCAGGGGTCGTGGACTTCACTGAAATCTTCAACTCCGTATCCGATCTGCCGCGCAACTGCCGTCCCTATTCCGGCGACATCATCGACAAGCTCGCGGCGCGCGGTGTTTACTGGGGCATTGCCGCAACGGACGACACCCACTGGTACGGAGAAACCGACACCTGCCGCAGCTTCATTCTCGTGAAAGCGGAGGAATGCACGCGCGAGGCGATTCTTGAAGCCATCCGGCAGAAGAATTTCTACGCGTCACAGGGTCCCCGCATGGACGTCTCCTTCGACGGAAAGAAACTGCGCGTGAACTGCCTCCCGGAAGACCACATTGCGTCCGTGATGTACTACACCGACTGGGTATGGGAAAATCACCGCGGCGATGTTGGCGTTGACCTCACCGTTTCCGAATACGAATTCACCGCGAAGGACACCATGGCGCGTGTGGAGATTACCGATGCCGACGGCAGATGCGCGTGGTCCCAGGTTTATCACATCTGACTGTAAGCACCCGCTGTATCTGTAATATTTTGGTTTGAATGCCGGGTTGACAAATCACCAAAAACATGATATACTTGTCAGGATTGATAAGTCAACATCAAGGAAGGTGAACCGATGCCGGAATTCAAGAATATCAACGACCGTTTTATGCGCTTTTCCATGGCAATGGAGACAATCTCGAAGAACGTACAGAAATACAAGAACGAGGAAATGTCATCTTTCGGACTCAAAAGCATGCATCTGATGTTTCTGTACTGCCTCGGACAGGCGGAAGACGGACTGACCGCAACGGAGCTGTCAAAGAGCTGCGGAGTGGACAAGGCATTTATTTCCCGTATGGCAGCGGATCTCCGTTCGGTTGGATATATCGACTACGCGGAGCACGCGGACGGACATTACAAAAAACGTCTCCAGCTGACCGCGCACGGACGCGAAATCATCACGGACATCAACCGCCGGGTCTCCGTCGCGGTGGAAAAAGTCACGGACGGCATCTCGCGCGAACGCCTCGAAGTTTTCTACGGTGTTCTGGAACAGATGAACACCAACCTCAGCGGAATTATCAGTGAAGCCTGATGCCGCGCGGGAAAAACCAAATTTTAAAAAATAACGGTGAGAAAATATGAAAGATTTAAAGAAGCAGTACAAGATTCCCAGCAAGAAGAAGTTTGACCACCCCTATCATGAGGTTGCCAATGTAGCGGAACACATCGAGATGCTCGCAAATCACGGCGAGAGAATCGTTTACGCATGGCCCGAAAAGGATGAAGTACGTGAAATCAGCTACGCGGACTTCGCACAGATGGTAAAGGATCTGACGATGGGTCTGGCTGAAACCTACGGTCAGGGCGCGGGCAAGAAGATCGCCATCATCGGTGAAACCGCCGCACGCTGGGTTGCAGCTTATCTCGCAGTCATCGCATCCGGCAACGTTGCGGTTCCCATGGACAAGGAGCTCGCTCCCGAGGAAATCTCCAAGTTCTTCGACGTAGCCGATACCGCGGCTGTCTTCTACTCCGGCACCTTTAATAAGGTATTCTCCGACATGGCAAAGGAAAAGGGCAATTTCCTTCTCATCCCCATGGACGACGAAGCCGAAGCGGAAACGGAAAAGATCACCTACACCGAGCTGATCGAAAAGGGTCAGAACTCCCTCCTGCCCTACGAACCCGACACCGATATCGAACGTCCCTGCGAATACCTCTTCACCTCCGGCACCACCGGCACCTCCAAGTGCGTCATGCTCTGCCAGAAGAACATTTTCACCACCGCAATGGCTGCATGCCAGTCCGTTGACTTTGTTGCAGATGACGTCATCGTATCCGTTCTTCCCATCCACCACACCTATGAGCTGACCTGTACCCACCTCGCAGGCCCGAACTTCGGTATCAAGATCTGCATCAACGACTCCCTCCGCCATGCGCTGGTAAACTTCAAGAGATTCCAGCCCACCGCTCTGGTTCTGGTACCTCTGTTTGTATCCACCATGTACAAGAAGATCGTAGCGGAAGCCAAGCGTTCCGGCAAGGACAAAATGCTTCT
>JAFTPW010000210.1:0-4852 GCA_017463075.1 Clostridia bacterium | reverse complement strand
GCCGCGCATTACACAAAGGAAATTAACAACCGAAAGGATAAGCAAAAATGGGAAAGATCAAGACACATAAGGCATCTGCCAAGAGATTTGCCGTAACCGGTACCGGCAAGGTTAAAGTATTCCACTCCGACCACAGACATAACCTTGGTCAGAAGACCGCTAAGAGAAAGAGACACCTCAGAAGCAGCCAGATCCTCAGCCCTGCTATGACTGCTAACGTTAAGAGACTGATCAACAAGGACTGAATTTAACCGTAAAACGAGAAAGGATTTCATAAAATGGCAAGAGTTAAGGGCGCGATGATGACGCGCAAGAGAAGAAATAAGGTTCTTAAGGCAGCCAAGGGTTACTGGGGTTCCAAGTCCAAGCACTTCAAGATGGCCAAGCAGGCTGTCATGAAGTCCGGCAACTACGCATATATCGGCCGTAAGCAGAAGAAGAGAGATTTCCGCGCACTGTGGATCACTCGTATCTCCGCACAGGCAAAGGTAAACGGCATGAACTATTCCACTCTCATGCATGGCCTCAAGGTAGCCGGTGTTGACCTCAACCGCAAGATGCTTGCTGAAATCGCAGTTTCCGATAAGGAAGCATTTGCTTCTCTCTGCGAAACCGCAAAGGCAGCTCTTTAATCGAACATACATTGGGGTGTTGCGTTCTTGTGACACCCCTTCTTCATAGGAAATGAAAACGGAAGAATTCATGAAAGCATTCGCCGCGGAGTTGATTACGTCCCGTACCAATCCGAAAACGGTTCTGTACGCCAAGCTGAGCGAAAAAAAGCACAGGGAAAACACCGGGCTGTTTCTCGCGCAGGGCATCAAGCTCTCCTGCGAAGCGATGACATACGCGGAACCTGAGTGTCTGGTGATTGCACAGTCCGCGGCGGAAAACAATCCGAAGGCGGAGGAAGCAGCGGCTCTGGCGAACGAAAAGCACGTTCCGGTCTACGTTTTCTCCGACTCCGCGTTTGAGAAAATTTCCACCGAACAGGCGCCGCAGGGATTCATCGCCGTGGTGAAAAAGCCCGGACGGATCCACAGAACCGACGGCTTCGATGGCTGGCAGCAGGGGAGACGGCTTCTCATGCTCGACGAGATCCGCGATCCCGGCAACCTCGGCACCATTCTGCGCTCTGCGGAAGCCATGGGCGTCGACGGCGTGATTCTCTCGTCCTGTGCCGATCTGTACAGCGAAAAGACCGTCCGTGCGGCGATGGGAACACTCTTCCGCATCCCGGCGTACATCACACAGAACGGTGCGGACTGTGTCAGACAGATGAAAAACGCCGGACGCCGGGTCATTGCCGCAGGGCTTGGGGAACATACCCTCACCCTCGGACAGTACGAAACCGACAAAACCGACTGCGTGATTATCGGAAACGAAGGTCACGGCGTGTCGCAGAAAATCCTTGACGAATGCACGGCATGTGTCCGCATCCCGATGGCGGGAGTGACGGAAAGCCTGAACGCGTCAGCTGCGGCGGCGTGCATTCTCTGGGAATATTTCAGAAAGTAACGATTATAAGGAGGCAGCATGGCACAGGAACTGTATTGGATCTGGCTCTCCGAACAGTGCGGCGCGGGAAGTCCCATTCCGTCCGCGATTTTCGGCATGGGTCTGACCGCAAAGGATGTCTACGACGGCGCGCTGGAATCCGTGGAAATGGATGAAAAACTGCGCACTTCCATGCTTGAAACCCTGCGGGACAGGAATCTGACCGAAGCCGAACAGATTCTTGCCAAATGTGCCTCCGGGGACATCACCGTCATTACACCGGAATCCGACGCCTATCCCGTCAAGCTCCACTCCATCGGTGACATGCCGGCGGTTCTGTATGTGCGCGGAAAAATGCCCGCCACCAGAAACCGCATGCTCACCGCCGTCGTCGGAACACGTACGATGAGTGACTACGGCAGAAAGACCGCGTATGCGCTCGGTGCGGGTCTTGCGTTCGGCGGATCCGTCCTCGTCAGCGGTATGGCGCTCGGTGCGGACTCCATGGCAATCATCTGTGCGATGGAAGCGGGAGGTGCGGTGATCGAGGTTCTCGGCTCGGGCGTCGACGTTATTTATCCGAGGGAGCACCGGGAGCTTTATGCACAGATTCTCAGAAACGGTGCAGTGGTGTCCGAGTTCCGACCCGGTACCGCTCCGTCCGGACGGAATTTTCCCATCCGCAACCGGATCATGAGCGGTCTTTCCGACGCGACGGTTGTGGTCGAAGCCGGGGAAAAGAGCGGCGCACTCATCACGGCAAAGCTCGCGGTCAAGCAGGGAAGAACCCTGTTCGCCGTTCCGGGACGTGTCGGGGATGAAGGTGCCGAGGGAACGAATGCGCTCATCTGCGACGGTGCCGTTCCCGTGACGACGGCGGAGGATATCCTCTCCGAATTCCAGTTTGTCTACGAAAAGACGGTCAGCGTGGATCGTGCGCACACCATGCTCCACGGACTGAATATGGAAGACCTCTCGAAAACCGCAATGACCAAAGCCAGAATCAGCACCTCGGACAACCGCGGTCAGTTCTACGGCAAGGGTGCGTACGGCGGAAAATACAGGGGCAGTGTGCAGGGAAGTCCGGAAGAAGCTCCGGCAAAACCGAAGGCTGATAAGCCCGAGCCGCAGACCAAAGCACCTCCGAAACCGAAAAAGACGGAGCCGGAGAAGCCGCATACGGAAAAGAGCGGTGTCGCGGCAGCAGCAAAAAGCATCATCGAAGCGGTATTCGCGCCGAAAAAAGAGAATACTTATCGGGAAACTGAAAAACAAACTGTAAATTCTGAAGAAAAAATGGTTCCCGCGCGAAAAATTGAGCTGGATATGCTTGATGAAACGGAAATCAAGGTATATAATAAAATGAAACCGAGTGTTCCTGTCATGCCCGAATCCCTGGCGGACGATACGCTGGATGTTTCCGGCGTTCTGTCAGCATTGACGATTCTGGAAATGGCGGGTGCGGTGGAATCCGGCGGCGGCGGTTACTATATGCGCGTTCAGCCGGATGATATTATGCAGTCCGAAAACGATTGAGCGGCAATATACACTTCCGGATTGCGGAAACGATTGAATTGAGAATCTATATTGATTCATAACGAAGGGAATCTACGGATGGCAAATAATCTCGTTATTATGGAGTCACCTCCGAAAGCAGTTACCGTCAAGAGCTATCTTGGCTCGTCCTACAAGGTTGTCGCCTGCAAGGGGCACATCCGCGACCTGCCCAAGTCCACTCTCGGCATTGACATTGAAAATGATTTTGCACCTCATTATATAAATATCCGCGGCAAAGGGGATCTGATTAAGGAACTGAAGAAGGAAGTCAAGAATGCCGACAAAATCTTCCTCGCAACGGACCCTGACCGCGAAGGCGAAGCAATTGCGTGGCATCTTGTCACCGCGCTGAACATTCCTCCGGAAAAGGCAAAGCGCGTACCGTTCAACGCCATCACCAAGGCAGTTGTCAAGGACGCGATCAAGCATCCGCGTGAAATTGACGTGGACGTTGTCAACGCACAGCAGACCCGCCGTATTCTCGACAGAATCGTGGGCTACAAGCTCAGCCCGTTCCTGTGGAAAACCGTCAAGAGCGGTCTGTCCGCCGGAAGAACCCAGTCCGTGGCAACCAGAATCATCGTGGACCGTGAAAACGAAATCCGCGCATTCGAGCCGAAGGAATACTGGACGATCGAAGCGATGCTCAAAGCGAGCGACGGCAAGACGTTTGAAACCAAATTCTACGGACTTGCAGACGACAAGCAGAAGCTCGAGCTGAACTGCGAAGCGGATGCACAGAAGGTCTACGATGCTGTAAACGGCAAGTCCTTCCTCGTTGCGGAAATCAAGCAGGGCACCAAGATGAAGAATCCCGCCCCGCCTTTCATTACATCCACGCTCCAGCAGGAGGCATCCCGCAAGCTGAATTTCCAGACCCAGCGCACCATGCGTGTCGCACAGGAGCTGTACGAAGGCGTGAACCTCGGTTCCGAATTCGGCGGCGTACAGGGTCTGATTACCTACATGCGTACCGACTCTCTCAGAATCGCTGACGAAGCACGGGACGCGGCAAAGGAATACATCATCGGCAAGTACGGTGAGGAATACTATCCCGAGCATGCACGCGTGTACCGTTCCAAGGCAAACGCCCAGGACGCGCACGAAGCAATCCGCCCGGCAAACACCGCACTGGAACCGCTCGCCATCAAGAAGGCACTGACGCTCGATCAGTACAGGCTCTACAAGCTCATCTGGGACCGCTTCATCGCCAGCCAGATGGAATCCGCAGAGCTTTCCACGGTTCAGACCGACTTCCACTGCGAAGGCTACCTGTTCCGTTCCAGCGGCTACACCGTGAAGTTCCCCGGCTACATGGCGCTGTATGAGGAATCCACCGATGACGCCGCGGCAAACGACGAAAAGAACACCCGTCTGCCCAATCTCACGGAAAACGAAATGCTCCCGGCGGAATCCGTCAAGCCGACCCAGCACTTCACCGAACCTCCGGCAAGATACACCGAAGCGTCCATGGTCAAGCTGCTTGAAGAAAAGGGAATCGGCCGTCCTTCCACCTACGCGGCGATCGTTCAGCTCATCATCACCCGCGGCTACGTGAAGCGCGAAGGCAAGTCCCTCGTTCCCACACCGCTGGGAGAGGTCACGAACAAGATCATCTGCGACAACTTCCCGGACATCGTGGACATCAAGTTCACGGCATACATGGAAGAGCAGCTGGACGATATCGAAACCGGCAAGGCTACAATGCTCCAGACGCTCAACCACTTCTACACCGGCTTTGCAAAGGAGCTGGAAGCCGCTCTCGCAAACGTGTCCGCGAACGAGATTGAGGTACCCG
>JAFTPW010000209.1:0-3417 GCA_017463075.1 Clostridia bacterium | reverse complement strand
CTTCTCGAGAGAACCGTCCGTCTGGGCAGAAGCGTCCACGTGGCAGATGTAACCGAATTTATAAAAATTCCGGCGGGAGGTTCGATGGAGCTTCCTGCCGGTTCCGTTTTCCGACATTTTTAATCATCTGCCGTGCCCGAATCGGTTGACAAATCGCCGAAGGTATGGTAAAATACTTTTATTCATCTGAAAATCGTTCCTTCTGCAAGGAGTTCCCGTATGAACTGGTTCTTAGGATTGCTGCATAATCCGTTCTTTCTGACCGCAACGACGTCGTGGCTCGCGGCGCAGATTCTCAAAACCATCATCCATTCCATCGTCAACCGGAAGTTCGACTACCACCGGCTCTTCGGTGACGGCGGCATGCCCAGCGGCCATTCTGCGACGGTCACATCCCTCGGCATGCTCGTTTCCCTCGTGTACGGCACCGATTCGCTTGAGTTTGCCGTCTGCGCAATTTTCGCCATTGTCGTCTGCCACGATGCGATGGGCGTACGTCTGGAAACCGGCAAGCAGGCAGTGGTTCTCAACGAGCTGATCGAGATGATCGAGCACATGAGCAAGACCGACATCCTTCCCGAAGTCAAGCTGAAGGAGTTTGTGGGTCACACTCCCGTGCAGGTGCTGGCTGGTATCCTGCTCGGTATCGTCAACGCCGTCATTATGTACAATATCATGTACTGAAAATCGATATTTTGAACAAAAATGCGAAATCCCCTTGACAAAGCGGCGGCGCTGTGCTATACTTTAAAATCATAATAAACCGTTGAGGCGGAGATAAAAGGCGATTATGACTTTCCAGAGAGCCCGGGATGCTGTGAACCGGGTAAGAACCAGATCGTCGCAATGGACCGCTGAGGGTGCAGTCAAAACACATTTGTGTGAGTATTCTGCAACGTGAGGGCATACGTCAGTTGTCCGGGATATCGCTCACGCCGTATCCTGCAAAGCGCACAGCATGGCTGTGAATCAAGGTGGCACCGCGGATTTTGCTGATTCGTCCTTGACAGACTTCTGTCGGGGACTTTTTGTTTTTATCGAGGTGAAATCATGGCTGTCCTTGCCGCACGATGGCGGGCGTGAACCGTTATCCGCATTCAAAAAACTACATAAATACAATACAATCACTGAATACAATCGGAGGAATTACTCATGAAATACAACGGCATCGAATTTGACACTTACTTCAAAAACTATCCGGACACGGAAGGCTACTTCGGCAAGTACGGCGGCGCATATGTTTCGGACGAACTGAAAAAGGCAATGCAGGAAATCAGCGAAGCATACTTCACCATCTGCAAGTCCAGAAAGTTCATCGCGGAACTGAGAAGAATCCGCAAGGAATTCCAGGGCAGACCCACTCCCATTTCCTATTTGGAAAGACTTTCCGGCAAGCTGGGCAATGTGCAGCTGTACGCCAAGCGCGAGGATCTGAACCACACCGGCGCCCACAAGCTCAACCACTGCATGGGCGAAGTTCTGCTCGCAAAGTACATGGGCAAGAAAAAGGTCATCGCGGAAACCGGCGCAGGTCAGCACGGCGTTGCAATGGCGACCGCTGCGGCTTACTTCGGCATGCCCTGCGACATCTACATGGGCTCCGTTGACATCAAGAAGCAGGCTCCCAACGTTGCAAGAATGAAGATTCTCGGCGCGAACGTCATCGAAGTCACCGACGGTCTCGCAACCCTCAAGGAAGCGGTTGACGCGGCATTTGCTGCTTACGAAAGAGACTACAAGGATGTCATCTACTGCATCGGTTCCGTAGTCGGCCCGCATCCGTTCCCGCTCATGGTCCGCGACTTCCAGAGCGTTGTCGGCATCGAAGCACGCGAACAGTTCCTCGAAATGACCGGCGAACTCCCGGATGCCATCGTTGCATGCGTCGGCGGCGGCTCCAACTCCGCTGGCTTCTTCTCCGGCTTCCTGAACGATCCCGTGGACATCTACGGCATTGAACCTCTCGGCAGAGGCACCAACCTCGGTGACCACGCGGCAAGCCTCCAGTACGGCGAAGAAGGCGTTATGCACGGCTTCAACTCCATCATGCTCATGGACGAAAACGGCGATCCCGCACCGGTTTACTCCGTTTCCAGCGGTCTGGACTATCCTTCCTCCGGTCCCGAGCACGCATTCCTCCACGACATCGGCAGAGTCAAGTACGACGTGATCGACGACGACGAAGCAATCGACGCATTCTTCGAACTCTCCCGCAAGGAAGGCATCATTCCCGCACTGGAAAGCGCACACGCAGTTGCATACGGCATCAAGCTCGCGAAGAAGATGGGCAAGGGTTCCGTTCTCATCAACCTCTCCGGACGCGGCGACAAGGACATGGACTACGTCATCGAAAGATACGGCGTAAGATAAAAAAGAATAACAAAAAGCTGACCTTTCACAGTACGAAAGAGTCAGCTTTTTCTGTTTGTATCAGCCGCAGATTTTCTTTGCCGTCTGAAGTGCGGCGTCGATGTTTTCTGCGAAGTTTTCCGCACCCACAGCGTCGTACAGACCGGCTTTCTTCATTGCCTGCATCGGCTGTGCGTTCACGTGGGAGAGAATGAGCGTGATGCCGTCTTTCTTGCACTTCTTTTCCAGTGCGAGCAGGGGACGCATTGCGGAGATATCGAGGGAGGGAACACTGCGCATCCGCAGAATCACAGCTTTGGTGCCTTCATCAAGGGGAAGTGCCGCAAACTTGTCGGAGGACGCGAAGAACATCGGACCGTCGAGCTCGAATACCTGCGTGCCTTCGGGAATTTCCAGCTCACGGTCGTCTTCCGCTTCCTTCCATCCGCGGACGGTGGTCACATCAGCCATGCGCTTCATGAACAGCACCGCGGAGAGGATCATGCCGACTTCGATGGCAACGACGAGGTCGAATACAACGGTGAGAACGAAGGTGAGAACGAGTACGAGAATGTCGGGCAGCTGTGCGGTCTTGCAGATCTTCACAAACTGACGCCATTCGCACATGTTGTACGCAACCATGAAGAGGATTGCGGCGATGATGGGCATCGGAATCCACGCGGCGTAGGGCATGAGAACCACAAGGATCAGAAGGAGCACTGCTGCGTGAACCATACCGGCAACGGGAGTACGTCCGCCGTTCTTGACGTTGGCAGCAGTACGAGCGATGGCACCGGTTGCGGGAATGCCGCCGAACAGACCGGACGCGATGTTGCCCATACCCTGTGCGATCAGCTCGGTGTTGGAGTTGTGCTTGTCCCCGATCATGCCGTCGGAAACCACGCAGGAGAGCAGGGACTCGATGCCCGCGAGAATGGCGATGGTGAACGCGCTGGGAATCAGCTCACGCACAGTGGACAGCTCGAAGGACGGAACGGAGAAGGCGGGCAGGTCGCGGGAGATGGTGTAGAGATCGCCGATGGTGTTGACGTTCATGTTAAACACCTT
>JAFTPW010000208.1:0-12655 GCA_017463075.1 Clostridia bacterium | reverse complement strand
GGTCGAAGTTGTACCGTCGGGCGAGCCGTATTTCACCAGAACCCGTTCGATTACCGTGCGCGGACCTCACGATATGCCCTATTTTGACACCGAGGGCAGAATTTCCACCGTTTTCGGCGACAGTCTGACGCGCGACGCCAATTATGCGGCGGTTCTGCATTCCTCCGGGATCCGCACCGAGTTCCCCGAATCCGTTCTGCTCCACGCGGACGAAGCGTCAAAGCAGGAGATTACCGCCGAGGGACGGCATGACTTGCGGAATGAAATCATCTTCACCGTCGACGGCGCGGGTGCAAAGGACCTTGACGACGCGATTTCCCTGAAAAAGACGGAAACCGGCTGGGTGCTCGGCGTGCATATCGCGGACGTGTCCCATTACGTGACGCAGGGAAGCGCGACCCATGAAGAAGCCGTGCTCCGCGGAACGAGCGTGTACTTCACCGACAAGGTTGTGCCGATGCTCCCGGAATCGCTCTCGAACGACGCATGCTCCCTGAACGCCGGAACGGACAAATACGCGCTCTCGGCGGAAATCACAATGGATGCGCAGGGAAAACGGCTCTCGACGCGGGTGTTCAAGTCCATCATCCGCTCAACGGTCCGCGGCGTGTACGATGAAGTCAACGATATTTTTGAAAAGGGCGACGGATCCGAATTTGCGGAAAAATACGCGCCCGTGCGTGAAATGCTTGACAATATGCATGAGCTGTACGAAATTCTCGCGAAAAACAGCCTGAGCCGCGGCGTTCTCGAGCTGGAAGACACCGAAGCGGTCATTCTCCTCGATGAAGCCGGTCATCCCGTGGATGTTGTCAGACGGGAACGCGGCGACGGCGAAAAGCTCATCGAGCAGTTCATGCTTCAGGCGAACATGGGCGTTGCGGAGGTGTTCAAATCCCGCTCTCTGCCGTGCCTGTACCGGACGCACGAGAAGCCTGACAAGGACAAAATGAAGTCCTTCGCGATTTTCGTCCACAATCTCAAGCTGAACACGCACGGAATTTTGCAGGCGGACGGCGATATGGATGATGTGAGCGAATACGACCTCGCGATGAAGCTGATGCAGATTCTTGAGGAAAGCGAGCAGAAGGGCATCTCGTCCATGGTGTCCTCCGTGATGCTGCGTTCGATGATGAAGGCGCGGTATGAATCCGTGTGCAAGCCGCATTTCGGGCTCGGTGCGGAAACGTACTGCCACTTCACTTCACCCATCCGACGCTATCCCGACCTGTTCGTGCACTCCGTAATCACGGCAGTTCTCGCGAAAACGGGTCTCACTGAGCTGAACGCAGAGTCGCCGGTGACACCTGACTGCGTGCAGAATTTCGTCAATGTGGCTGCCTCCCGCGGAGAATCGTCGACGGAATGCGAAATCCGGGCACAGTCCGCGGAACGCGAAATTGAGGATCTCTACATGGCGCTCTACATGGCGGACAAGATCGGACAGCAGTTCCGCGTCACCGTGTGCTCCGTGATCCGTTCCGGGATGTTCGTGCAGTGCGAGAATCTTGTGGAAGGCTTCGTTCCGGCGGCGTTCTTCCCGAATTCGAGAATCAACGAGGATTTCATGACCCTCACCTGCGGGGACAAGGTCTTCACGCTCGGCACGCAGCTTGATGTGACCCTCACCGATGTGGATGTCACAACCGGGAAGATCACCTTCGAGCCCTACCGCGAGGACGGCGTGAAATCCGAAAAATATACGTGGGACGGTTGACATGGCACAGAAAGACACCAATCCCTATCGCTATTCCGACTCCAACAAGCGGTACATGACCTACGACTGGTACCTCAGGCAGCGGTTCGGCGGGAAGGTTGCGAAAGTGACGCTGGACATCGGCTGTACCTGCCCGAATCTCGACGGAACGCGGGGACACGGCGGCTGCATTTATTGCAAATCCGGAAGCCGGTCCGCTGTCGGAGAGACGATTGAGGCGCAGTACGCTCACGGTATGGAGATCGCGTGCCGCAAGTGGAAGCCGGTCGGGTTCATCCCGTATTTTCAGTCGAACACGAACACCTACGGCGATATCGCGGAGCTCGAGAAGCTGTACCGCTGTGCCGCAAAGTTTGACGGAGCCGTATCGGTGGATGTCGCAACCCGCGCGGACTGCCTGAGCCCTGCCGCCGTGGATGCGCTCGTTTCGCTTGCTGAGGAAATTCCCGTGACCGTGGAGCTCGGGCTTCAGACCACGGACGACGCAACCGCCGCGCGCATCAACCGGTGCCACACATACGCGGAGTTCGTCGACGGATACAGCCGCCTTGTGCGTGCATCGGAAAATGTGAACAAAGCGCTGAGCACGAAGGATCCCGCGACGGGGCTCGAATTCCGGCGGCTCATGGTCGGCGTGCATCTCATCAACGGACTGCCCGGCGAGACGGCGGAAACCATGCTGAAAACCGCACGGGATGTGGCTGAACTTGCACCGGATATGGTGAAGATTCACCTCATGCACGTGCTGACGGAGACACCGCTTGCCGCCATGTACGAGAGCGGAGAATACATCCCCATGACGCGGGAGGATTACGTGAAAATCACCTGCGATCAGCTCGAGCTTCTGCCGGAGGACACCGTGATCGGACGGGTCACCGGGGACGGGATTGCGGAAGATCTGCTTGCCCCGCAGTGGAGCAGACGCAAGACGGAAGTGGCAAACGAGATTGACAAGGAGCTCTTCCGCCGCGGTACATACCAGGGATGCCGGTACAGTGAAATCGGATAAACGAAAAATACCCCGATGCATCGGATCAGACCGGTACATCGGGGATTTTGTGTGGGATTACTTTTTATACTTCGCGAACAGGGTCAGGACGCCGGTGCAGATCACCAGAATCACGATGATGACGGCGATGTCGAAGGTCTGCGGTGCAGTCTGCGCCTCTCGAAGTGCGGTGAGCAGAATGGGAAGCATAGGATTCATGGTTTCAGCCTCGTTCCGGTTTCATATCGTATGAATATTCTACCACAAGTTTCGCGGACTGTCAACAGTTCAGGCGCCGTTTGCGGCTGTTTACGGCGTTTCCCGGTCGAAGAACGTGACGTTTCCCGCATTGATGGGCAGAACAATCGCGAAAGGCTTCTCCGGATCCACCTCGATCACGCGGACGGTATTGCCGTCGTCGACCTCGATCCGCTCGATTTTCCGCTCGTTCATGGAAATATACGCGCGGTCGGGGCATCCTTCGAAGGTGTACTTCGTGATGCCGGATTCAGTCGGATGAAGATCGCCGCCCTGCCGGAAGAAGTACCCGAACGAGAGCCCGGGACGGTTGATGTAAATGGAGTATGTGTGGTCGCTCCCGTCCTCGGGGTAGGCAATGAACGCCGCCATGGAGTCGGTGATGTCGCCGGTAAGTGCCCAGTCATCGCTGATTTTCTGCGACGAGCGGATGTCCGATTCCAGTGCGGAACGTCGGGTGCCGATGTCGTTGTTGATGTACAGAATCCCGAGGAAAACAAGTCCAGCGAGCAGGATGCCCAGACCGGCTTTCCCGATGTTTATAAATGTGCGCTTCACGGTTTTTCCTCCTTTACAGAAGCACCATCAGACCCATCATGGCACCGATGCCGCAGAACAGGCCGATGACATAAACAGCATACTTGAGAATCTTCGTCGTGACGAGGTAGTAATCGGACGGAGACGGATCGCCGTCGAACCACATCCGGTACCGGAGCGTGTCAAAGAACCACATCACCTTCGGAACGAGGAAGAGCAGGGCGGAAAAAATCAGGCAGACCAGCGCAATCAGGCAGTACGTCATGGCGTGATCCAGTGCGTCTATTTGATCGAGAACAGAATCGGCGTATGCGTCGTTCACGATTCCCTCCCCGGTGATGATGACGTGATCACCGAAGGAGCCGATGAGATTCTCCGGGAGCTGTGCTTCGAGGGCGTTTTTCTCCATGCTGTACACGTTCAGAAGAATCACCATCAGCACGGAAAGCACGATGCTGACAATTCCGATCACGCGCTCCGCGGGCGAGACGTAAAATTCCTCCGTGCGCTCGCTCATGCCGTGGAGGGTGTCTGAAATTTCCTCGTTGACTGCGCGTTTCTCCGCTTCGGTCAGAGGCTTGCCGAGCATGGTGCCGCAGTCGATGCAGGTCGAGCGGTCATCCGATTGATGCGCGCCGCATTTCGGGCAGAGTTTCATATGCCGTCCTCCTTTCGGATTGGGTAAAATCTTTGTCTGTATCATATCACAGATTGCGGTGTTTGTCAAGTATGCGCGGCGTTCACGAATAATTTGCATTTTCTTCGGAAAATTTCCCCTGTACTATTGTTTTTTTGCCCGAAATGTCATATAATAATAAGGTAGTGCTGTTATTGTGGGCGAAGTGTTTGCAATTTCAGCCGCCGTGACTTTCATCTCTGCCGCGAATACGGCGGATTTTGCACGGAATTCTGCATAAACCGGGCGTGGATTATTCATGCATACAGCAGAGTGCACAAAAAAGCGCCCGTTCTCTATAATTACGGAAGACAAAAGAAAGGAAGCGAATCATGCTTCGTCTCGAAAACTTAACCTATTCCGTTCCGGCAGCCGAAACCGGTCTGGGACGGACGAAAATACTGGACGATATCTCCCTCGAGATTCCGGACGGGAAGTACATTGTCATCACCGGTCCCAACGGCGGCGGCAAGACCACTCTCGCCAAGGCAATCATGGGCATCGTCAAGCCCGAAACCGGCAGAGTCATCCTCGACGGTCTGGACATCACCCACTTCGGGATCACGGAACGCGCAGAAGCCGGCATCGCATACGGTTTCCAGCAGCCGCCGAGATTCAAGGGCATCACCGTCCGCGATCTCCTCTCCATTGCCGCAAAACGCAAGCTCAAGCGCGACGAATGCTGCAAGTACCTCACCCGCGTTGGTCTGTGCGCCGATGAATACATCAACCGCGAAGTCGATACCTCCCTGTCCGGCGGCGAAGTCAAGAGAATTGAAATCGCAACCGTGCTGGCAAAAGGCTCTCCCGTCATGATCTTCGACGAACCGGAAGCCGGCATCGACCTGTGGTCCTTCCACCGTCTCACCAATACCTTCCGCGAGCTCCACGAATCCTCCGGCGCGACCCTCATCATCATCTCCCATCAGGAACGCATCATCAATCAGGCGGACGAAGTTCTCCTCATCGCCGACGGCAAGCTCAAGCAGCGCGGTCTTCCCGGAGATATCCTCCCGTCCATTGACGCCGTGTTCGACAAGAAATGTCTTGACTGATGAATGTATAATTCATAATGAATCGCCATACATTCCGTCAGCAAATTTAAAGTAAAAAAGCACCGCGCCGCAGGCTGAAATTTACCCGGGCAATCCAGTGACGCTGTCGCGACTGTCATAGCCACATGCGATTTCGTCTCGCCGCCGCAGGCTGAGTTTACCGAGGGAAATGAGTGTCCCTTGCGATAAAGGAAGATCGCTCAACCCTACAACTGCACGTTGTAAAACTCCCGCCGCCGGAGGCATTGGGTCCAGGGGTCTCCCCTGGTTGCCGAATCAAGAGCCCGGCAACGGAGGGTTCTTGCGCCCGCCGCGCAGGCGTTACAAATAAGATTCGAAAAGCGGAGCTTTTCTACAATAAAATACCGTAAAATCCAATCCAAACCCAACCGGCTGTAAGCCAAACAATAAAATAAAGAAAGCCGAAACCACCATGAACATGAACGAAGACATCCGCCGCGGACTGCTCGAGAAGGTCGCCGATCTTCACGGAACTCCGCAGGGCGCATATAATATCCGCGAAAACGGTCAGTCCGCAGGCCGGCAGAATACCGATGAAATTACCATCGAAACCAAAACCGATAAGCCCGGCATCAATATCACCGTAAAATCCGGTACCAAAAATAAGTCCGTCCATATCCCCGTCGTCATCACCAAAACCGGCCTCACCGAAATGGTCTACAACGACTTCATCATCGGCGACGACTGCGACGTTCTCATCGTTGCGGGATGCGGCATCCATAACTCCGGTGACGAAGCGTCCGCGCATGACGGCGTGCATCACCTCGAGATCGGCAAAAATTCCAAGGTCCGCTATATCGAAAAACACTACGGCGAGGGCAACGGCTCCGGTGAGAGAATCATGAACCCCGAAATGACCGCCAACCTCGGCGAAAATTCCGTCCTCGATATCGAATCCGTCCAGATCGGCGGCATCGACTCCACCAACCGCAAGACTGTCATCACCGCATCTGCCGGATGTGAAGTCAATATGGCGGAGCGCCTCATGTCCGACGGTCACCAGAATGTCGTCAGCGATACCGAGATTATCTTGAACGGCGACGACTCCAGCGCACGCATCAACTCCCGCTCCGTTGCGAAGGGCGAGTCCACTCAGCTGTTCTATCCCAAGCTCACCGGCAATGCCGACTGCTTCGGTCACGTGCAGTGCGACTCCATTATCATGGACAACGCGAAAATCCGCTCCATTCCCGAAATCTGCGCCAATTCCGTCGATGCCCGCCTCGTTCATGAAGCCGCAATCGGCAAAATCGCAGGCGATCAGATCATGAAGCTCATGACCCTCGGTCTTACCGCCGAAGAAGCAGAGGAAAAAATCCTCAACGGTCTGCTCAAGTAAGCGTATTCACGGGAATTGATAACGTATTCCATATAAAATTTATAACAATTTGATATTTTACTTCAGTGCGCGGCTGTGCTATAATATTGCATCATAACCGCAAATCTGATTCATTACCACGGGGTATCACTATGTCAACCATCAGAAAACCTTATTCGGAATATTCACAGGACGAACTGAGAAATATGCTCATTCTGGAGCAGTCCAAGCTCGACCATTGGTCGGAAATGAACCTGACCCTCGACCTCACCAGAGGCAAGCCCAATCAGGCACAGCTTGACCTGTCCTCCGGAATGCTGAATATCGTCAGCGACAGAGGCGACTGCTTCAGCGAGCAGGGTCTGGACTGCCGTAACTACGGTATCCTCGACGGTCTGCCGGAAACCAAGAAGCTGTTCAGCGATCTTCTCGGCATTCCCGCTGAGAGAATTCTCGTCCTCGGCAACTCTTCCCTCAACGTTATGTACGACACCATGGTCCGCGCGATGCTCTTCGGCGTTGCCGGCGGGTATGAACCGTGGTCCCGTCAGGGTCGTATCAAGTTCATCTGCCCGTCCCCGGGATATGACCGCCACTTCACCATCTGCCGCACCCTCGGGATCGAAATGGTTCCCGTCAAGATGAACGCGGACGGTCCCGATATGGACGAAGTGTACAACATTGCCTGCTCCGACCCGTCTGTGAAGGGTATGTGGTGCGTGCCGAAGTTTGCAAATCCCGAAGGCATCACCTATTCCGACGAAGTCGTTGACATGATTGCGGCAATGAAGCCCGCGGCACCCGACTTCCGTATCTTCTGGGACAACGCGTACGCTGTTCACGAGCTGTATGACGAAGAAGTTCCGCTTGCGGATATCTTCGAAAAGGCGAAGGAATACGGCACCGAGGACAACATTTTCTACTTCGCATCCACGTCCAAGATCAGCTTCCCCGGCTCCGGTCTGGCGATCATGGCGGCGAGCGAAAAGAACCTCGAGCAGATCCGTCCCATCATCGCAACCCAGACCATCGGCTACGACAAGATCAACCAGATGCGCCACGTGAAGTTTTTCAAGAACGCGGACGGCATCCGGGAACACATGAGACACCACGCGGCAATCATCCGTCCGAAGTTCGAGCTGGTGCAGACTATGTTCGCGAAGGAGCTCGACGGTCTCGACATCGCGCACTGGACTGAGCCCCGCGGCGGCTACTTCATCAGCCTGTACGTCATGGAAGGCTGCGCGAGACGGGTATATCAGCTGGCAAGAAGCGTCGGCGTAACCCTGACTCCCGCGGGATCCACCTATCCCTACGGACGTGACCCCAAGGGCAGCAACCTCAGAATCGCGCCCACCTATCCGGAACCCCGTGAGCTGAAGCAGGCGATTGAAATCCTCTGCTCCTGCATCAAGGTTGCGGCACTGGAAAAGCTCCTGAAGGCGTAAATTGAATGAAAACGACGGCGGTCTCCGAAAAAATCCGGGTATCGCCGTTTTTGTTTGCCGGTTTCAGGAAAAAACGAAATAATGCACAAATTTTTCGCGTTTTGTATGGGAATCTTGCTGAACTTTATCCCCTTGCAATTCCGCTCCCGTTGGAGTATAATAGGAGGCGTGCGTAAAAGTACAGATTTATAAACATAAAACTAAAATATCACTATGATCTGAATCGAGGATTTGTCATGCAGGTTCTTTTGTCTCTGTCCATTGCCATGCTTGCAGGTCTGATGATGTCCCGACTGACCAAGCGGTTCAACCTTCCCGCTGTTACCGCGTATCTGGTCGCCGGCATTCTCATCGGTCCGTACTGCCTTGGCCGTCTCGGCATCGAGGGTCTCGGCTTTATCTACACTGAAAACGTAGAGAGCTTCTCTCTCATCTCCAACGTTGCTCTCGGCTTCATTGCCTTCTCCATGGGCAGTGAATTCCGTCTGGAAGAGCTGAAGAAAACCGGCCGTCAGGCTACGGTGATTGCCATTTTCCAGGCACTGGTTGCAACGCTGTTTGTTGACATTGCGCTGGTAGCTCTGCATTTCATCATTCCCGAAAAGCTCCCGCTGTCCTGTGCGATCACGCTGGGTGCCATTGCGACCGCGACCGCACCTGCCGCAACGCTCATGGTTGTCAAGCAGTACAAGGCTGACGGTCCTCTGACCAAGATTCTGCTTCCCATCGTTGCGCTCGACGACGTTGTCGGTCTGATCGTATTTGCGATTTCCTTCGGCATTGCGAAAGCAATCGAAATGGGACACGTTGACATGGTATCCGTACTGGTGAACCCGATCATTGAGGTTGTGGTATCCCTCATTCTCGGTTCCGTGATCGGCTTCCTGTTCCACTTCACTGAGCAGTTCTTCCACTCCCGTTCCAAGCGTATGACGATTTCCGTTACATACGTATTCCTCGCGGTAGCGCTGTCCATGCTCCACTTCGAGATCGGTCCGGTAACGATCGGATTCTCCTCCCTGCTGGTCTGCATGATGATGGGCACAATCTTCTGCAATCTCTGTGATTTCGCGGAAGAGCTTATGGACCGCATGGATCGCTGGACGGGCCCGATCATGGTTCTGTTCTTCGTTATCTCCGGTTCCGAGCTTCAGTTCTCCGTATTCGCGGACTGGGCGATCATCCTTGTGGGTGTCGTCTACATCATTGCACGTTCCGCCGGCAAGATCATCGGCGCAAGCATTTCTTCCAAGTTCATGAAGTGCCAGCCGACGATCCAGAAGTACCTCGGCATCACGCTCCTTCCGCAGGCAGGCGTTTGTCTCGGCATGTCCCTGACCGCACTTTCCCTCGGAGCTCCCGGCGTTATTATCCGGAACATCTCCCTCTTTGCCGTCCTGATCTATGAGCTCGTCGGTCCTCTGCTGACCCGTATCGCTCTCGAAAAAGCCGGCGAAATCACCGAAAAGCCCATCACTGCCCGCGAACAGGCGAAGCTTGATGCGGCAAAGAAGCAGTAAAGCTGAATACGAAGCACGTGCATCGGAAATGGTGTGCGTGCTTTTCGTTATTTTGTGATAACAAAAGACTACAGTTTATTTGGCTGATGCCATTGCGATTATCCTCCCGCCGTCGTGTATTGTAAATTGTTTATCAAATTTCACGAAACCACTGGAATTTCCGACGGGTATGTTGTATAATAGTTCCATCAAATGAAATGATCCTTTATTGAAGGAGGAATCTCCATGAAATTCCGGGAAAGAGGACTTCTGATTCTGCTGGCGGCGGGTTTGCTCTGCTCGTCTGCCGGATGCGGTGCGGAGCCTGCCGAAACGACTGCGGATACCGTGCCGGAAACCGAAGTGCAGGAGCCCGTTGTACAGGACATCGTGATCGCCGAAAAGGGCGGAAAGACGGATTTCAAGCTCGTTTACGACGTGGAATGCGAATACGCGCTCCGATACAACATTCTCCAGATCCGCGACGCGCTTGACAATAAGCTGGACGTGGATCTCAGACCGCTCGACGATTATCAGCCGGAGACTGCGTACGAAATCATCGTCGGCTCCGAGCGCAGGGAAGCATGCAAGGCTCTCACGGATACGCTGAGCAACGGTGAATACATCATCAAGGCGCATAAAACCTACGACGGAAACACGCAGATCATCATTGCGTACAAGGGCGCGTATGCCCGCATGGAGGCGATTGACCGCTTTATCAGCGAATATATCACCGATGAATGCGCGGCCGTTCCGGAGAATCTTGAAGTCAGAGGCTCCTGCAAGGAAATCAACGCCATCATCACTTCCTCGATCAATCAGCTCCGCGACCCGTGCATTGTTGTGGCGGACGGCACTTACTACGCTTACGGAACCGGCTGGCGGTGCTATAAAAATACCTCCGGCAAGCTCAGCGGTTCGTGGACGGATCTCGGCGTCGTGGCTCAGGATCCGCCGAACGTGGCAGGCGACCGATGGGCTCCCGAAGTCCATTACTACAACGGCGCGTACTATATGTTCACGACCTACCGCTCCTCTGTGAATGAGCACCGCGGATGCACCATCATGAAGTCCGATACCCCCGAAGGACCTTTCGTCGAGATCACCAACGGACATATCACGCCGTCCGACTGGGATGCCATCGACGGTACGTTTTATGTCGACGAGGACGGTCAGCCGTGGATGATTTTTGTACACGAATGGACGTCTACGGATGACAAAATCGGCAGAATGGCGGCGGCGAAGCTCTCCGATGACCTGACCCACTTCATTTCCGAACCCATCGAACTGTTCCGCGCGGACGATCCGTCATGGTCGAAGAACGGCGTCACCGACGGATGCTGGATGTATAAATGCGAAACCGGCGAGCTCATCATGATCTGGTCGAACTGGGATTCCGCCGGATACTGCGTGGGTATTGCAAGAAGCGATAACGGCAGAGTCGACGGCAAATGGACGCAGGATAAGCCCCTCCTGTACTCCAAGGCTATGACCGGCACATGGGACGGCGGACATGGCATGATCTTCACCGATACCGACGGTCAGATGTACCTGTCCCTGCATTCTCCCAACTCCGCAACCGACACGAGAAAAGAAAAGCCCGTCTTCATTCCGATCAGGGAACGCGACGGAACACTGGTGTGGGACCTGTGGAGCGCGTCGGATGACGACTAAGATAAGAGATCATATTGAATAGATAAAAGATAATAATCCAAACTCCCCGGCGCGCGTGAGCCCGGATCAAGAATACCCTTAATTAACGAAATCGAGGTATTCTCTACGGCGTGGGCAGATAGGGTCTCGGAGGTCCCTAGCTGCCGTATTAGCGAGTTTTTTATAATTTGGTACGCATACTACGGCATCGCACCCTAAAGTACAATCCGCAATTGCATCCGTAGAAAGCTATCAAACATCAATAACTGCACGTCGTCCAAGAAAAATCCTTCGAAGCTGACTGAATCATGTCAACTGATATCCTGTCAGCGCAGTGTACCTTGTCAGTCTAAAGTTTTTGCGGAGCTTTTTTCAAAAAGCGACCCGTATTCCTCTTTACGAGCATCATAACCAAAACATAATTTCAACCAAAGGAGACTGAACCATGTATAACATCGAGAAGAACAGAGCGGCGATTATTACGTCGCAGATTCCGGCACTGAGAGACCCCTGCATTCTGGTGGAGGATGGGGTTTATTATGCGTACGGGACGGGCTGGCATTGCTGGAAGAACGACAGCGGCTCGCTTGCCGGCGAATGGCGCGATACGGGCGTGTGCGTGAAAGTGCCCGAAGACGCCGCCGGATGCCACTGGGCTCCCGAAGTGCATAAGTATCAGGGCAAGTTCTATATGTTCACCACCTACCTCTCCGGCAAGAGCAACCACCGCGGAAGCGTCATCTTCGTCTCCGATTCTCCCGAAGGCCCGTTCGTCGAGCATTCCAAGGGGCATATCTCTCCCGAAGGATGGGACGCAATCGACGCCACCTTCTATGTCGATGAAGACGGTCAGCCGTGGATGGTCTTCGTCCATGAATGGACTTCCACTGACGACGGTATCGGAAGAATGGCGGCCGCAAAGCTCTCCGATGACCTCACCGAATGCATTACGGAACCCATCGAACTCTTCCGCGCGGATGACCCGTCCTGGACAAACCACCGCGTCACCGACGGATGCTGGATGCATAAGTGCGAAAACGGTACCCTCCTCATGATCTGGTCCAACTTCGGCGCGGGCGGATACTGCGTCGGTGTTGCACGGAGCGATAACGGCAGGGTCGACGGCAAGTGGACGCAGGATGACCAGCTCCTTTACTGTAAGGCGATGACTGAAGAGTACGACGGCGGCCACGGCATTCTCTTCAAGGATACCGACGGGCAGATGTATCTCTCCATCCATTCTCCCAATAACCGCGCCGACGGCAGACCGGAAACTCCCGTGTTCGTACCCGTGAAGGAAGACGGCGATACACTCGTGTGGGATGTGTGAAGCGCGTCGGATAACTGAGATAAGAGATAATATTGAATAGATAATAGATACTAAGCCATACTCCCCGGCGAGCGTGAGCCCGGTTCAAGAATACCCTTGGGTATCGAAATCAATTGATCGCGCCACGGCTACGGCGAATAGGGTCTCGGCGGTCC
>JAFTPW010000207.1:0-5317 GCA_017463075.1 Clostridia bacterium | reverse complement strand
TATGCCGCGAAAATCATGAACAGGAAGAAGAGTGCACCGATGATGCGTCCGCCGGGCATGGAGTTGAAAATGCTGGAAAGCGTGGTCAGCAGGAAGGTTGCACCGACGGAGTCTGCATCAGCGGTCTGTCCGCCGTTGTAGGTGAAGCACGCCGGGAACACAATCAGACCGGACATGAGCGCGATGGAGGTGTCGAGGGAGGTGATGGTAACCGCTTCGCCGAGGAGGGAACGGTCCCGTCCGATGTAGCTGCCGAAGATGGCGATTGCGCCGATGCCGAGGGAGAGGGTGAAGAACGCCTGTCCCATTGCGGCGGAAATTGTGGTCCAGATGCCGGCTTTTTTGATGTTTTCAATGCTGGGAATGAGGTAGAACTTCAGACCTTCCGCCGCACCGTCGAGGGTACAGCAGTAGACTGCGAGACCGATCATGAGCACGAAGAGGACAACCATCATGACCTTGGTGATCCGTTCCACGCCGTTCTGCAGACCGAGGGAGCAGACGAGGAAGCATGCCACGGTGGTGAACGCAACCGCGATGAGCTGCATGGGGAGATTGGAGATGGTTTCGCCGAACAGGACGCCGAGTTCTTCCGCGGTCTTGATGGCGGTGATGCTGCCGGTCACGTACTTGCAGAAGTAGATGAGCATCCAGCTTGCGATGGTGGTGTAGCACATCATTAAGAGGTAGTTGCTGCCGATGCCGAGGTACTTCATCCAGTGCCATTTCTGACCCTTCTTTTCCAGTACCTCGAAGGAGTTTGCGATGCTTCGCTGGCTGCCGCGTCCGACTGCGAGCTCACAGCACATGACGGGAAGACCGAGCAGGAGAAGGAAGAAGAGATAGATCAGCACAAAGAACGCGCCGCCGTAGGCTCCCGTGATGATGGGAAACCGGTAAACGTTACCCAGACCGATGGCGCATCCCGCGGAAATGAGGATGAAGCCCAGTCTGGAACCGAATTTTTCTCTCTGATTCATGAGAAGATTCCTTTCGGGTGAATTTTTGATAAGCTTTTAATATTATACAGGATATTTACGGTTTTGTCAATTTGCAGGCACAAATGCCGGAAAAAACACACCGATTTTCTTGTCCCGCGGGATCGGCAGAAAAAATCCCGGACGGCGGTTGATTTTTCGGACACAATATGCTATGATGAAAACAGCAGCAGAAAAAACGGAGGTGTACAATGATGGATCAGCTGAGAGAAGTGCTTCTCGGACGCTTGAAATGTCCGGAAAACCACACGCGCCCGGTGCAGATCATCCACCACTATTTCCCGAAGTCACTTGCCGAGACGGATGCGTATCTTGACCGCGCGGCGGAGCTCGGGATGGGCGGCTTCTGCGTGAACATGGACGACGCGGCGCTGGGATATCTCGCGGATGAGAGCGCGGTGTGGGAGTCCCTCGCGGATTTCATTGACAAAGCGTTCGCGCGCGGTTTTTCCGTCTGGATTTACGACGAGCGTGCGTATCCGAGCGGTGCGGCAGGGGATTTGGTTCTGCGTGAGCTCCCGGATGCACAGGTGAAAGGGCTCGTCTGCATGAAGCGCGATACAGCAGGCGGGGACGTCGAGTGGAATTGCGGGGACTGTCGGTTCGCGGCGGCGTATCCGGTGCAGAACGGGGTTCTTCTGACGAAATCCGCGGTGGTTCTGACTCCGGAAAACGGCGTGATCCGGGCGAATCTTCCGGGCGGCGACTGGCGGATTCTCGCGTTTCAGACCCGTCCGATCAACTATCTCACGGAGAACAAGGTTCCGTATGTCGATCTGATGCGGCGGGATGTGGTGTCCAAATTCATCGAAGTTACGCACGAGCGGTACCGCAGACACCTCGGGGACGACAGAATCCGGAAAATCACGGCGTTTTTCACCGACGAGCCGGGTCTGCCGGTGCACGGATGCTCCTCGTATTTTGACGAAACGGACGCTGTCTGCGCGTGGACGGAGGAGATGGATGCGATTCTTCCGGGATTTGAAGCGCGGTATGTCGATCTTTTCTATGATACCGACGGGGATTTTGCTTCGTCCCGCAGACTGTGGTGGAAAACGGCGGCGCGCCTGTTCGGTGAAAACTACTTCGGGCAGATTGCGGCGTGGTGCGGACAGTACGGCACAAAGATGACCGGGCATCTCTACGGCGAGGAAACGCTGTCGATGCAGATCGGACTGAACGCGGACCTGTTCGGACTGATGCGGCACATGCAGATGCCCGGCGTTGACCGCTTGTACTGCGATGACCCGCGCGACGTCACGGCGGAAAAAACGGCATCCTCGGCGGCGCACCTGTACGGCAGAACACTGGTGATGAGCGAAAACAGTTTCCATCTAGAGCACAACTGGTGGAAAACGCCGGAAAAAGCGACGCACGAAAACCGCCTCAACTCCGCGTATTATCAGGCACAGCTCGGCGTGAATCAGGCGGCGTCCTATTTCGGCTATCCGGATGATGACCGTGCGGATTACGAGCTGAAAGCGGCGCGGGCGGGTGTGTTCACGTCGTACGGGGTTCACAAAACGGATGTCCTCGTGCTCATTCCCATGACGGCGGCGTATGAGCGGTTCGCGGTGCCGGATCACAAATACTGGAACGTCGGGCCGTGTACGTCAGCACCTTATCAGGGAGAAAGCGTGCAGAAACTGGAATCCGCATACGGAACGGTTCTGGAGACGCTCGAGGACGCGCTGTATGATTTTGACCTGATCGATGAAGCCGGACTTGCCGGGTGCCGCGTGCATGATGGAAGGATTTCTACCGGATACGAGGAGTTTTCCGCCCTCGTGCTGTTCGATTCCGGGGACTTTGATGCACCGGTGCGGCAGTTTGTCGGGGATTTTCTCGCGTGCGGCGGACATGTGACATGGGTGAAGACCGATCTTCCCACCGAATTTGCCCGGGAAACGGCGGAAGAGTACCCTGCGCAGGTGCAGTTCACCGATCCCGATGCAGTTGACGGCGCAGTTCACGCAGATCCTCTGCTTCCGACGTTCGGTGACACTGCCGGCGTGCGCGTGAAGAAGACGGTCACCGACGGCGCGGAGCTGTATTTCCTCCACAACCGTACCGATGCGGCGCGGACGTTTGAGATTCTGCTCGACGGGGAATTCACCCGGTGCTCCATGGCGATGGATGTGACGGATTTTGTCTCCTGCGGCGCGTTCGGCATGACGGTTCCCGCGAAGGACGCCGTGATGCTCATCCGATGGAAAAACTGAAATTTACAATAGGGAGAAACACCATGAAAGTATTGTTTATCGGCAACAGCTTTACGTTTTTCAACGATCTTCCCGCAATGCTTGAGACCCTGTCCGGCGGCGCGATTTCGTACGGCAAGGTTCTGCGCGGCGGGGCATATCTGAAATGGTTCGCGGATGAGGCGCATGAGCTCGGCGTACAGGTTCGCGAAAAGGCGCAGGAGAAGTGGGATGCGGTGATTTTACAGGATCAGAGCTTCAATCCCGCGAAAAACAGGGACGACTGCGTGGCTCAGACGAAGGTGATCGCATCCCTGTTCCCGGAAACGCCCGTGTACATGTACCAGACTTGGGCATACCGCGACGGCTCCGAGAAGCTCGCGAAAACCGGGCTGAGCTATGACGAAATGAAGGAAAAACTGTACGATGCCTACAACGCGGCGGCTGAAGCGGTCGGTGGCAAGCGCATTCCCGTCGGATTCGGCTTCGCGGAGGTGAAGAAAACCGCGCCGGAAATCGATCTCTACTGTGACGACGACTACCATCCCTCGCCTGCCGGAACCTACCTCGCCGCATGCCTGTTCTACATGGCGCTGACCGGCGATGATTGCGGCATCCTGCCCGGCATCGATGCACTGGATGAGGACACCGTGAAGCTTCTCAAATCTGCGGCAAAGGCGGTGGCGGGAACTTGAACGGAACAAATTTCCCCGAAAAAATCCGGGATTTCCTCGGCACGCGCGCGTATGAGACGGATACGGTCGGGCTTTCCGCGTCCGAGGTCCTGATTTTTGACGACTGTGTGCTGAAAATCAGCGAAACTGCCGCCCCGTCCGTGAACGAATGGCGGGTCATGGAACAGCTTCACGGAAAACTCCCTGTGCCGGAGGTGCTGTGCCGTGCATCGGAAAACGGGCGGGAGTATGTTGTCATGTCGCGGCTCGACGGTGAGATGTCCTGCGCGGCGCGGTATCTCGACGACGTCCCCGCACTGGTGAAGGGACTTGCCGAGGGCTTGACGATGCTGTGGAACGCGCCCGTTTCCGGTGATCTGACGGATTTTTCGCTGGACAACGAACTGCGCGACGCGGAAAGCCGGATTGATACGATCGACTGGGACGACAAGCCGGATGAGCTCAGACGTCAATTCCCGTCGGCGCGGCACTTGCTTGACTGGCTGAAGGAAAACAAGCCGGAGGAAGACTGCGTTCTCAGCCATGGGGACTACTGCCTGCCGAATGTGTTTCTCGATAACGGCAGGGTCAGCGGATTCCTCGATCTCGGACACTGCGGCACAGCGGACCGGTACCGGGATATCTCGCTCGGGCTGAAAAGTCTGAAAAACAACCTCGGCGGCGTCTTCGGCGGACCTGTCAGAGAGGGATACGATCCCGCGATGCTCTTTGACGCGCTCGGTGAGCCGATGGATGAGGACAAAATGCGGTACTACCTGCTCCTTGACGAGCTGTGGTGAAAGGGGAACGTATGAAAGCAACACCGATCTGCCACCCGGATTTTGCGGATCTGGCGCCTCTGAACGTGTGGCACAAGGAGCACGCGGCGTATGAGCAGCCTTCTCACCCGGAGAAGCTGAAAAACCGGCATACCCTGTTCCGGAAGAAATTCACACTGCCGGCGTTTGACGCGAAAAAGAACCGCGCAGTGCTCCGGATCACGGCGGATGACTGCTATAAACTGCGGATCAACGGCGCGTATGTGACCGAAGGACCCGCACCCGCTTATCCGTCGGCGTACTATTACAACGAAATCGACGTGACGGAGTACCTCCTTGCCGGCGGGAACATCATCGCGGTGCACCAGTATTATCAGGGACTCGTGAACCGCGTGTGGGTGTCGGCGGATCTTCGCTCGATGCTCTGCTGTGAGCTGGAAGTGGACGGGGCGATTGTGCTTTCGACGGACGAAACGTGGAAATGCGCCGCCCACACCGGATACACCGCGATCGGACGCATCGGATACGAGACACAGTACGCTGAGCAGTACGACTCCCGTGCACCGGAACGCGGCTTTTACAGCGGGGATTTCGACGATTCCGCATGGAAGCCCGCCCTTTTGGCGGCCGTGCCCGACGGCGAGCCCCGCCTTTGCGAGGCCGAT
>JAFTPW010000206.1:0-4451 GCA_017463075.1 Clostridia bacterium | reverse complement strand
CAGTGCGCCAAAACCGTAAACCAGATTGAAGGGTCCCCAGACCAGTCCTTTACGGCTCTCCAGCTTCCTGTACCGAAGCAGACACCAAAACGTTTCGATCACAACGCCTATGAAGCATCCGATGGTGAAGACCCAGAACAGCTTATAGAAATTGAGCCCGTGCGCAAATGATACTTCAGGCGTCATAAGTATCCCTCCGTCAATGAAATTGTTCGTCGATCCGGCTGAGCTTTTCCAGCAGAATATCTTCTTCCGTCGGTTTATCGCCGATCACTTCGATCTCCTGCCGGATTCCCAGCATTTTTTCATCCGTTGCGCTGATCACATCCGCACAGGCTTTCAGTTCTGCGATAATCGCCGCTTCGTTCGGGATCGCCTGCTTGTATTTCAGCTGATGCTCCAGACTTGCCCAGAAATCCATGGCAATGGTGCGGATCTGTACCTCTACCTTCATATCCCGCTTCTGATCGGCGAAGAAAACAGGCACAGTGACAATCAGGTGCAGACTGCGGTAACCGTTTTCCTTGGGACTTGCAATATAGTCCTTTTGGGCGATCAGGGTAATGTCATCCTGCTTCAAAAGAGCGTCGGCAAGCATATAGATATCGTCAATATAGGAGCATACCACACGGACACCGGCAATATCGCTGACGTGCAGTTCCAGTGCTTCAAGAGAGAAGTCGCTTCCGCATCGAGCCATTTTTTCAAGGATACTGGCAGTCTTTTTCAGTCTTGTGCTGATGGAATTAATCGGATTCCGGCGGTAACGCACCTTGAATTCCATGTCCAGCACTTCAAATTTCGTCTGAATTTCCTTCATGGCGCAGGAGTACATCATCATCAGTTCCTTGTAGGATACCAGCATTCCTACCAATTTCAGCGCACGGTCGTGCAGGATTGTAACGGCTGTGCCGGAAAGCGGAATCATGCCGGTGGGATTTGAACCGTCTATGTTTCCCTGAACCCAACGGTCGATCTGATCGGTATCCAATCCTTCTGTGACATGAACGTCGGGGATTTCCTTCTTTTCATTTTTCTCGTCCATTTATTTCTCTCCTTCGGGATTCTCTTCGGCAATCCGGCAGACATTGGCGGAGGAGGATTCCAGCTGTCCCATCGCGCGGCGGATCTCGTCAAGATCGCTGTCGGTCATTTTATCCGTTTTCTTCATGAGCAGCTTCTGCAGAGTGGCAATGTCCGCCTTGACCTGCTTTTTCTCGGCTTTTTCGATCTTCTTGCCCGCCTTTGTCAGTGCGTTTTCCGCTTTATGAACCAGCTTTGCCGCATCGTTCTGGATGTTCAGAAGCTGCCGTCTCGTCTCATCCTGAGAAGCGTACTGCTCGGCGTCACGAATCGCCTGTTCGATCTCATCATCGGACATCTTATCGTTTGCAGTGATGGTGATGGACTGCTCCTTGCCGGTATCAAGGTCTTTCGCGGAAACCTTGAGGATCCCGTTTGCATCAATGTCAAAAGTAACTTCGATCTGCGGAACACCTGCTGGAGCTTTCTTGATCCCGGTCAGCTTGAATTTACCGATGGTTTTGTTGTCCTTCGCCATGGGACGCTCGCCCTGAAGGACATGGATATCCACACTGGACTGATACGGCGCCGCCGTGGAAAACACCTGTGAATAGTGAATCGGCAGAGTGGAGTTGCGTTCCACCAGACGGGTTGTCACACCGCCGATGGTTTCAATGGAAAGGCTCAGCGGGGTTACGTCCAGCAGAAGGATGCTGTTTCCCGCACCGGCTTCGGTCATCTGATTGCCGCCGAGGGTGAGCGAACCGCCGGAAAGCGTATCCCCCTGCACCGCCGCGCCCTGCGCCACACATTCATCGGGATTGATGTTTTTCGACGGCGTGATCCCGGTCAGCGCACGGACTTTTTCCTGTACAGCAGGGATTCGGGTGGAACCGCCTACCAGAAGGACACGCCCCAGCTCGGATGGTGCAATTCCGGCGTCGTTCAGCGCGTTCTGAACCGGAATGGCGGTGCGATCCACAAGATCACGGGTCAGCTCATTGAATTTCGTTCGTGTGAGTGTGGTTTCAAAATGAATCAGCTCGCCGTGGCTCTGCGTCAGATACGGCAGACTGATACTGGCGTTTTCAGTGCCGGACAGCTCCTTTTTCGCCTGTTCCGCCGCTTCTCTGATTCTCTGCATGGCAGCAAAGTCTTTTTTTACGTCCGCTTTATGGTTTCTGTGAATTTCATCCACCAGATAGTCCACGACACGGTTATCTAAATCATCGCCGACGAGGTGATTTTCACCATTGGTTGCCAGCACCTCGATCACGCCGTCGCCGATCTCGATGATGGAAACGTCAAACGTACCGCCGCCGAGGTCATAGACCATGATTTTCTGTGCAGTACCGTTGTCCAGACCATAGGCAAGTGCGGCGCTGGTGGGCTCATTGATGATACGCTTCACATTCAATCCGGCGATTCTGCCTGCATCTTTGGTCGCCTGACGCTGGATGTCGTTGAAATAGGCGGGAACGGTGATGACCGCTTCGGTGACAGGTTCGCCGAGATAGGCTTCCGCATCCTCACGGAGCTTGCGGAGAATCATCGCGCTGATTTCCTGCGGGATATACTTTTTACCGTCAATGTCAATATGCCAGTCACTTCCCATGTGCCGCTTGACGGAACTGATGGTCCGTGCGCTGTTGGTAGCAGCCTGTCTCTGGGCGGTGGCTCCCACCAGACGTTCGCCGGCTTGCGTGAATGCAACAACACTGGGCGTGGTTCTGCCGCCGTTTTCATTGGGGATAATGATCGGTTTGCCGCCTTCCACGACGGAAACACAGCTGTTGGTCGTTCCTAAATCGATACCGATTACTTTGCTCATTGTAGTAACTCCTTCGTTTTATATACATCTCAGACCGCAGAACGGGCAGAAAAATTGCAGTGCAAAGCAGCCGCAGATGATCCTCTGAATCTGACTGACCTGCATATTGAAGCCCTGTGCGCTTTGTTCATAGGTTCTTCCGGCTTCACGATACTCATTCAGAAGCTGGTGATAGGTGCGGTTGTTCGGGTCAAGCTGAACGGCTTTCTGAATATGATCGAGTGCCTGCACGGTATTGCCCAGCTTCTGATGACAGAGTGCCGACAGATAATACCACCGTGCGTTCCGTCCGGTACTGGGGATGTGCGTCAGGATGGAGACCGCACCTTCATACCGTCCGGTGCTGTATTCCGCGATGACCTGACGGATCTCCGGGCTGTCACCGCTTTCCGTCTGCGGGCGGCTGGCATTTGCATCGTATGCACTTTCCCGTCCGAAACCGAAAATATCTTCAAAACCGAATCCGCCGAAGGGCCCCCAATCTCCCTGACTGCTCCATCCGCCGGGGCCGCTGTTGTTATAGGTCGATCTCTGACTGTTCTGACCGTACTGCTGACTGCCGCCGCAGCTGCTTTGCTGACGGTTCTGCTGCGCGCGTTTTGCGGCATATTTTTCGGGATTCATCAGCATATCATAGGCTTCGTTGACCTCGTTCATCTTTTTATCCGCGTTCGGGTCGTCCGGATGGTGGTCGGGGTGAAATTCCTTTGCTTTCTTTCGATACGCTTTTTTGATTTCTTCTTCACTGGCACCCTGGGAGATACCTAAAACTTTATACGGATCGTCGATCATGTCTTTTTCCCCCTTTCCATTGCCTGATTGTATTTGATCCAGAGACCGGAATATAAAATATTGCGAAGCAGATTCACATCCTGACAGAGCGGCAGATGTTCAAAGGCGGCGGATGCCTCACCCAGCACATTCATCAGCACAGGACGCATCTCAACAGGTGTGGAAGTCAGCGAGACAAGCGGATTGTATCTGCCTTTCTTTTTGTCGGTTTCATAATCCACCGCCGCGTCTGCCAGATAGATATATCGACCCATATGATAACCGATCTGTCTGAGATACGGCTCCCAATGGTCTTTTTCGGGTACGAACACGGATTCCATCAGTTTACCGAAACAGTTGGCGGCAGAATCCGGTGATTTCACAACTCCTGATTCCATATCGGATAATGTTCTGATACAGCATTCAATGCTTTCACACTGCTCAGGATATTGTGCTTTGACTTTTTCATAAGCAGCAGATAATGCAGAAGCATACACCCGTCTGGAAAGGTTCTTATCATCGTTCCAGTCATCCATACACTTAAAATAAGAAAGTGCCACGGTCATATCCGCCGCATATTCCGTATATCGGTTCATCATATATCCATGCTGTTTTGCCGGATGCACAAGACAGCGGCTCTTGCCCAGCGTTTCTTCGGGTTCATACAGGGAGGTCAAAAGTAAGGTTAAAAACGTAAGGTCGTAAGTAAGACTGAACCGGGACAGATTCCCATGCCGTTTTCCAAGCGTTCTGCAAAGTCCGCAGTAGGCGGCATGGTATCGTTCTTTTTCTTCTTCTGTCAGGTCATTTGTATTTGCCTGTATGT
>JAFTPW010000205.1:0-4071 GCA_017463075.1 Clostridia bacterium | reverse complement strand
GTACTGCCGTGCGGGAAGGTGTATCCGTCGGTGCCGTGGGAGTCGAGTGTGAGAACGTCGCCCTCGATTTCGGGATGCACGCCCTTCAGAATCTCGCGCTTCGGTGCGGTTTTCGCGTCAAGTGCGAACATGGGCGGATTTCTGAACCCGGGCTTCTTTCCGGTGTAGACCGCCATGAAATATTTTTCCGTGAAGGGATCGTATTCGAAATTCTGCACGCCGTAGGTGGTGTTTCCGGTGTACGCGAAGTATTTTGCCATGGGTGCGGATCCGATGCCGTGCATATTGTCCTGATAAAGCGGCGCGGATTTTTCCTTCAGCTCATCCACATCGTACTTGAGGATGACCTGATAGTCGTTGTCATCGCGTCCGTTGTCGGTGTAAATGCCGTAGGTGACGAAGATGTATTTCTTCCCGTCGGATGCGCCGAAATCGGGACCGAGTGCCGTGCCGTCGATGCCGGAGCAGCCGTAGCGGTGATCGACAACCCGTCCGTCGGCGAGGGTGACTTTGGCAAGGTAGTCCGCCGTCACTTCATCGAGATACGCCGCACGCATCACATCCGCCGAGTCCATGTCGCGCCGGTCGATTTTATCCACATCGAAAATCGCCATGTAGAACCGGTCGGGAATCTCGATGCCGCCGCCGAGGGAGCTGATGATGCCGCGTCCGATCCCGTCGTTCTTATACTCAAGTGAGCCGTAAACCATGCCGTCGTCCCCGAGCGTGATGCATCCGAGGTGACCGAGCAGTCCGTTGACGGAGCCGATGAAATTGCCCTCGAGGTCGGTTTTGATGAGCATCGTCGTGAAGGAATAGTATGCGTATCCCTTCTTCACGTCCACTGCGATGCCCTGACAGTGCCCGGCTTTGTATGCGCCGGAGTAAATATTCTTCGGTAACTTCGTGTAATCCATACTCAGCTCCAGATTTCAATATCTTTCACGCGATCGTTGAGGTCGGCGTGTTCGTTCTTCACAAATCCGTGTGCGGCGAGAAAGGCTTCCCCTTCGTCAAACCACACAGTCAGCTTTTCCTTGTAGTGACAGTCGGATGCAATCAGAATCCGTCCGCCGCATTTTTTAATTTCGTCCACCATGAAGTCTGCCGGATACGGTACAGTCCGCAGTCCGCGCGCGATGGCACCGGTGTTCAGCTCAAACGTATTGCAGTACTTCACGATCTCGCGGATTGCCTGCACAGCGTAATCGCGGTACTGTGCGTCGTCCTCGGGAATGAGGCTGTACTTGGTAATCAGGTCGAAATGCCCGATGATGTCGGTTTTGTTCCGCGCGACGTGCTCGACGAGATTATTGAAATACGCCTTCGCCAGATCCACCATATTGCCGCCGAAATGGGTGTTCACCATGTCCACGAACGCTTCTTTGCTGTGGTCAATCGGCAGACTGATGCCGCGGCGCACGATTTCGTGAACGGAGCAGAGCAGGTAGTCGTAGTCGCGGGTGGGTACATGGGATTCCCCGTCCAGCTCGATGCCGGCGTAGAGACGGATTTTGCCCCTGTATTCCTCCGCCAGTGCACGGACTTCGTCATATTCCGCCTGCTCGCCGTCCGGTGACATGCAGTAGGAGGATTCCTTCGACGCATAGCTGTGGTCGGACATGCCGAGTGCGGTGAATCCGCGGCCGATGGCTTCTTCAACCATTTCCCGGATTGTGTTGTGCCCGTCAGAATAGACGGAATGGGTATGAAAATTGTGTTTCTGCATAGATTCTTCCTTTTATCTGATGCATCGGCTGAGCAGTTCACGGATGCTGTCAACGGAATCGTCGTACTCCGTCACACGTCCGCGGCCTTCACTCTCGCCGAAGCCGTATTTTGCATAAATCAACGGGATGCCCGCTCCGTCCGCACCGGTTTTGTCACTGACCGTGTCGCCGACGTAGACCGGATCATGGAGCGAATTGCGCCGGATGACGTCTCTGATATTGTCCGCCTTGCATTTCCCGGTACGCCCGGTGCATTCCCAGTCCATGATGACGCCGTCCATGCGGTGTGCCCTGATGAACGCCTCGATGTACCCGTCCTGACAGTTGCTGACGATGAACAGCCGCACGCCTCTTCCGTGAAGCGCACGCAGAGTCTCCTCGACGCCGTCGTACAGAATCCCGCCGCATTCCGGAAGCAGACGGTTCTCCCAGTCACAGCTTTCCATCATCAGCGCGAATGCGTCGTCAAACGCCAGATCCGGAAAGAAAATCTCTGCCAGCTCTTCGTTGGTCAGACCCATGTACTTCCGCACGTTTTCCACCGTCATCGGCACCGCAGGACTGAGTCCCGGATGAGCGGCAAGAACACGCACCCATGCATCCGCCGTCACACCGGTCGCGTCCCATAAGGTTCCGTCCAGATCGAACAGAACAGAGTCCCGTATCTGCGTCATCGCTTTCCTCCCGTTATTTCAATCTATGAAAATTATACCGCAATCCATCTCTCGGGTCAAGCGTTTTCGGTAAATTTGTCCGATGGATTCTGACAGATCGCACCAAAGGAAAAGCGGAACAGTTCGCATGGTTATAATAAGCTGTGTATATGAGGAAACGGATTCTTTTTTGATTTCCAAAGATTGACATCCGTTGTTTTTTTATGATATAATGTGCCTGTATTATAAATCATATGAATGAGGTGAAGTAATGCGGATTCTGCTGTATTTTCTTATGCTTGCATTGTTTCTGACCGGGTGCACACGCGAAACAGAACAGACCGATCCCCTGCACGCCCCGGACGGAATCAACGTCATCGCCTTTGACGACAGCGAAACCGTCATCGTCACGGAATACCTCTCGCACATCCCATATGACGGAACCGATGCAAATGTGACAGAGCTTCTGCGTCTGCTGAACCGTCTCACGGAGGGCGAAATCACCTCTCTGCCCGAAGACGCGGAACTGCCGGAGTCCGAGAATTATGTCTTCCTTACGGTACAGGGCGATGGTTACGAACGGTACCTGCATTTCTACCGTCTGTCCGATACCGAATGTGCCTTCCTTTCCCTGCGTAACGACAAAGCCGGTCAGAGATGGGAGCACCGCTTCACGTTTTCTTCCGCTGAATGTGCAGAGCTGATCCGGACCGTTGACGAATGGTACGATAAGCCGGAAAACCGCGTGAATGAACTGACCGACTGACACAAATCCATACAAAAAAGCCTGCATCCGGGATTTTCTCCCACAAATACAGGCTTAATTTTTGCTTACCTTACTTTACCAGAGCCGCGGTCTTCTTTGCGAGATCGTCCACTTCCACGAGGTTGTAGCCGGAGATGGAGGTGTTCAGTCTCTTTTCAAAGGGAGCGTACCAATAGGGATCAATCGCGTTTTCGCCGTTCATGATGCCGACAATGGAGCCGACGGTCGCGCCGTTGCAGTCGGTGTCAAAGCCGGGCTGAACTGCGAGACAGATGGACTTGCCGAAATCCCCTTCACCGCACAGCAGAGCCATGGTGCAGATCATTGCGTTGGAGTTGGTGTAGCACCAGTCGTTTGCCGAATGTTCGTTGTACTGCGCGTGGATTGCTTCCATGATTTCTTCCGCAGTTTTGCCTTCGTCATAGAGCGCGATGACCTTCTTCACGTCCTCGGTCAGTCTGGACTTTGCGGGAACGTATGCAAGACCGGCGTCGATGATGGCACGGATGTCATTGGTTACCGCAGCCGCCGCGATCATTGCCGCGATGTACATTTCGCCGTAGATACCGTTCTTGACGTGGGAGATGGATGCGTCACGGAATGCCATTTCCGCAGCCGCCGCGGGATTGCCGGGGTTGATGTAGCCGAAGAAGTCGCCTCTGATCTGCGCGCCGATCCATTCGCGGTAGGGGTTCTTGTAGGTTGCGGTTTCGGGAGCCCACAGACCCATTGCGGCATTGCGGTATGCAACACGTTCCGCAGTACAGCATGCCAGCATCGGAATCCACGCGAGCCATGCTTCGAGAACGTCGTCCGGCTTGAAATCACGGCCGTAGCGGGTCACGAGCTTGAGCGCGAAGGTGGTATAGTTGGTGTCGTCGTCGATGGGAGCCGCGCCGTGTACGTTGTCGGCAAAGCAGCT
>JAFTPW010000204.1:0-4753 GCA_017463075.1 Clostridia bacterium | reverse complement strand
AGCAGCCGGTCCATTCGGTGTTTTCGATCTGACCGAACAGCTTGCCTTCGGAGTAGAGGTAGAACATGCCGTTGTCGATGTCGATACCGATGGTGAGGGGCTTGTTGTTGGTGAAGTCAGTGCTGTAAAGCTGAACTTCCTTGGCAAGACCGGGGCCGAATGCACGGGTGGAAGGTCTGCCGATTTCCATGTTCATGCAGTTCCAGCTTTCGAAGGGAGCTTCGTAGCTGTTTCTTGCCATCATGATACCGAATGCCTGACCTTCGGTAACGTTACCGGTCATTTCGATGTAAACATGATCGTCAGCTTCGATGCGGTAGTCGGTCATGTATGCGGTGTCGCCGAGAGCAGCGTTGGGAGCAACGAGCTTGCCGTCAACCCAGTTGTATTCGCCGTTAACATCGGTCTTGAAGTTTTCGGCAACAAGAAGGTCGGTGGTTTCGCCGAGAGTGAGGGTTCTTTCGTCGTAGGGCTTTTCTTCGATAACCATCTCGATCTTTTCGGGTTCGTACTTTTCGCCGGTGCCGAGACGGGTGATGGAGTAGGAGGTGTATTCAGCGTTGCAGAAGAAGGTCATGAGACCAACGTATGCGCCGATCCATTCGTCATTCTGACGTTCGCCGTAGAGTTCACCGTTGAAGTAGCATCTGAAGATGTTGTCTTCGGTGATTTCGAGAGCGAGGGTGTAGGGCTGACCGGTGGTGAGGTTGGTGTTGAGAACCTTAGCTTCATCGGGGTTAGCAACACCGGGACCGAAGAGACGGGAGTCCAGTCTGTTCAAGTCGATGTTGATGCAGTTCCAGGATGCGAAGGGAGCGGAGGGATCAATGAGGGCAAGCATGATACCCCATGCCTGACCTTCGGTGATGGTACCGGTAGCTTCGAGAACTACGTGTTCGCCGACGTCAACGAAAACATCGGTCATGATTGCGGTGTCGCCGATGTCCTTGTTGGTGGCAACGAGCTTGCCGTCAACCCATTCCCATGTACCGCCGCTGGGAAGGTTCAGGTAGTCTTCGGAAAGAAGATCAGTTGTTTCTGCTGCAAAAACATTCATTGCAAGGCAAGCGATCATGCAGACAGAGACGAATAATACTGCGAATAACTTTTTCATCTTGTTATCCTCCTCTGAAAAATAGCAAAAATTACCCAATTCATCAGCAGAATCAGGTTTGCTGTTATCATTATAGGATATTATCTCTTCTCCCGCAAGAGAAAGATTACGACATTTTGGAAAATTTCCGACTTTTTCGTTGTGAATACCGTTTTTTCACATCTGATTTTCGTCTTATTTGTCGGACTTTATAAATTCCGCGAACAATTGTCTGCCGGCGTTCTTCTGACAAGTCCTGGATCGTGTGCGTCGCGGTACGGATTCAGTCCCCTGCCGGAAAATCGCAGTCGGAGCGGATTTTTACCCGCAGATGTGCCGTTTCGCCCGTTTTTCCGGCGTTTTTTCCCGGTTCAAGCCCCAGATGGGCAAGCAGCTGACGCCATCGGGTGAGACCGTGATGCCGGCATACCGTGATCCAGCAGGGTGTGGACGGACTGCGGTTTCTGTCAAATTCCCGTGCACTGCGGGGCTTGATTCTGCGGTAATCTTCGAGAAAAGCCGCGGTCAGCCGTTTGGTTTCCGATTCCGGTGAAATGTCGGTTTTTGGATAATTCCGCTTCATCCATTCTCCGCACGTGATTCCGTACCGGTTCCGGATCACGGTGTGCGGCGGCAGGGGGCGTTTCCCGAAATCCCGCACGGACGGTATGTATCCGTTTTCCGCGATGAACTGCTCGACGGCATCCCGGATTCTTCCGTCCGTCCACGATGCAAGCGGCAGTTCGTGCATGATTTCGTAAAGGACCGCGATGACTTCCCCGTTCTCCCCGGATTTTCCAAGCCGTTCGGCTGCGGCTTCCAATGCCTGTTTCCTCGTCATGTTCCCTCCCGTATGCTTTCGACTTTCTATAACCGTTGGCACGGCGTAGGTCGAAAACTCCACTTCAAGCTCGGGATTGAAATTGTCAACCGCTTTAATCAGTCCGATGCAGCCAACCTGAAAGAGATCGTCCATGCTCTCGCGCCGGTTCGTAAAGCGCTGGATGATGCTGAGCACCAGTCTGAGATTCCCGTCGATCAGTTCTTCCCGTGCCGCCATGTCTCCGTCTTTCGTCCGCCGCAGAAGATTCTTTTTCTCAAGTGACGTGAGCGTGGGAAGTCGTGCCGTGTTGACGCCGCAGATTTCTACTTTATTATAGTACATACCGTACCCTTCCGGTGTTGGATTTGCCTTCATAGTATAACCTGAATCCGCCGGAACTTATGCACGGTCGTTTTTTCCAGTATGTGGTCGGCTCCTGCGGTAAGATCGGCGGAAATTTCCCGACGCTCTTGATTTTCCATGCGGGAGCGGGTATAATATGATTATAATGTCTGTTCAGAAATTTTCCGGAGCTGTCATGAAAAAAACAATGAAACAAAACCTGAAATCCTTCTTTCTCGTCGTCGCCGGAACGCTGGTTCTCGCGCTCGGAACTGCCGTGTTCATCATCCCGTTCGATCTGGTCGCGGGCGGCATTTCCAGTATGGCGATTCTTCTCGACAAGGTCATCGCGGCGGAGTTTGTCACCACGGATCTGCTCATCACCGTCATCACGTGGTCGCTGTTCTTCCTCGGGCTGATCTCGCTCGGACGGGGATTCGCGCTCAAGACCCTCGTTTCCACCATCGTCTATCCCATCGGCATCTCGCTGTTTTCCAGACTCCTCGATCCGGGTGTCTTCGGCGGCATTTTTGACCTGAGCCGGTCGGCGTATTCCGAGATTGCCATTCTGCTGGCTGCCCTGTTCGGCGGGGTTCTCATCGGTGCGGGATGTGCGCTGACCTTTCTCGGCGGCGGCTCGACGGGCGGTGTGGACATTCTCGCGTTCCTTATCTGCAAATTCGTCAAGGGTCTGCGCAGCTCGGTCGTGATCTTCGTCATTGACGCGGCGACGGTTCTGCTCGGTCTGTTCGTGATCGGGGATCTCGTGATTTCCCTTCTCGGCGTGTCCTCCGCGTTCATCAGTGCGGCAGTGATCGACAAGCTCTTTCTCGGCGAATCGAAGGCGTTCATCGCGCAGATTGTGTCGGATCGCTACGACGAAATCAACCGCGCGGTTGCCGGGGAGCTGGAGCGGACGACGAGCATTTTCGACATGCAGGGCGGTTATTCCGGCGAGCACAAGAAGATGCTGATGGTCTCCTTCACCATGGAGCAGTACAACGACCTGATGGGCATCATCGCACGGCTCGATTCAGGCGCGTTCATCACGGTACACCGTGCGCACGAGATCAACGGCGAAGGCTGGACGCGGTAAACTGTATTATAATGAAGAAAACTCTTATGTCATGCGCGGCATAAGAGTTTTTGTGTTTACAGTGATTTTTTCCAGATCATGCACCGGTTTCCGCGGCGGTTGATGAATTCCCTGCCGTCCAGTTCAAAGCCGAGACTCTGATGCAGAGCGATGCTGGCGGCGTTGTCCGTCCGGATCTGCTGGGAGACGGTATGGTAACGGAGTTCCTTCGCTCTGTCAAGTGCCTGCCGCATTGCTTCTCTGCCGAATCCCATGCGCCGGAACGCTGTGAAAATCTCCGGTCCGATGGAGACAACGCCTTCGGATTGCTCGTACAGGGAGATCATCCCGACGATTTCTCCGTCAGCGGACGCGGCAAGCATCTCAAAATATCGCCCGCCGAACGAATGCGTTTCCCACTCGCGGATTATCGCTTCGAGTGCTTCGTTCGTCATGTCCGGGTGCATCCGATTCTTCAGAACCGCAGTATCGTCCGGTGTAAAACTGCGCAGGATCAGCCCTCCTTATTCCTCCGCGTCTCCGAACAGCACCGCGTGAAGGTCATCACACATCTCAGCCGTCGTGCTGAACAGTGCGTTTGCATCCTTCTCGACAGCGAAATCCATGTACGTCATCACCGTGAGAACGTATGCCGTGCCGGGTGCGTACACAATTGCCGTATCGTGGTAGCCGTCCGCGCCGCCGTTGTAGCCGTATTTATGCGCGGTTTCATAAGCGGTTCCGGCTGAAATCTGCGCGTTGAAGCTCGTGTTTTTCAGATGCTCCGCGAGTGTTTCCGAACTGCGGTAAATTTCCGACATCGCCGCGGAGAGTTCACGTGCACTCACCTCTGCCCATTCGCTTCCGCTGTTCAGTGCGAGTCCGGGAATGCCGATGGATGTGATGTATTCGTTATAGCCGTCCGTACCGAAGGTGTCGTACAGGAGCCTGTATGCCTGATTGTCGGAGTCACGGATGGTGTACCCGATCAGCTCGTCTGCCGTGAAGCTCTGCCCGACTGCGGATGAGGTGAGCATGCCCGATGCACTGGTGCGCGAGGACGACAGGAACGGAATCTCCGCCGACAGATCCGTACCGGATTCCGAAAGATACAGGCAGTACGGCGCCTTGATCGTGCTTGCGGAGTGGAATTTCACGTTTTCGTGGATCCCGAAGAAGAACTGACCGTTCACGTCCGCAAAATACACGGCGGCATCCGGATACTCCGCAAACGCACCGGCGATTTTTGTGAGGATTTCTTCCGCCGCCGCGGACGTGATGTTGGTTGTGATTCCGTCGGGAAGATTCAGCGGGACGGGTTCCCTCTCGGGCGGTTCTGCCGTTTCCGTGGGTACGGTTTCCGGTGCTGCGGTCTGCGGTTCCGGCTGAGGTTCCGGTTCCGTTTCCGCGGCTTCGGTTT
>JAFTPW010000203.1:0-8455 GCA_017463075.1 Clostridia bacterium | reverse complement strand
TCGCCGAGGACGTTGAAAATTCTGCCGAGGGTTTCGGGTCCGACGGGTACGCTGATGGACTTGCCGGTATTGACAGCCTCCGTTCCGCGCACCAGACCGTCCGTGGAGCTCATCGCGATGCATCTTGCAATATTGTCTCCGACGAGCCCTGACACTTCCGCTGTGAGCTTCCTTCCGTTATATTCAATCTCTATGGCGTTCAGGATCTCCGGCAGACTGCCTTCCTCAAACCGAACGTCAATGACCGGCCCGATAACCTGCGTCACATGACCGATGTTTGTTTTGTTCATAGAAATATTATGCTCCTGTATAATATTGTAAAGGGGTACGCGGCTTTTTTGAAAAAAAGCCTGGCAAAAAACTTTCGACTGACGGAGTTTTGGTTCTCTACGGGTCGTGATCTGATATGATTTCGTCAGCTTCGGGGGATTTTTTTATGACTGCGTGCAGTTTTGGGTTTCCGATAACTTCCTACGGGTATAATTGCGGATTGTACTTGAGGGTGCACAGCCGGGTTATGCGTACCAATGTATCAGAAAAACGTACGCGATGCTCGCCCACTCAAGGGACTTGAGTGAGACCGCCGAGACCCTGCTCGCAGTAGCCATGTTGCGATCGATTGATTTCGTTGTTTCAATTGTTATTGATCCGGGCTCACGTGCGCCGTGGAGGAATTTCTGCATTACCGTTATTCGCCTGCGCCTGCGATGATTTCGGTGATTTCCTGTGTGATTGCGGACTGTCTTGCCCGGTTATATTCGAGGCTGAGCTGTGCCATCATTTCGTCGGCGTTCTTGGTGGCGGTATCCATGGCACTGCGTCTTGCGGCGATTTCGGATGCGTAGGATTCCGCGGTACAGGAATACAGCACGCCGGCGATATACTCGGGGATGATGGCGCTCAGTACAGTTTCCGCGTCGGGTTCGAACTCATACTGGACGGGATCCGCGGGTTTCACGATCTCCTCACCCTTCATATTGAGGGGCAGGAGGTAGGTGATATCGGGCTTCTGGGTGAGCATGGACACAAACCTCGTGGAAATGACGCTGACGGAGGAAATTTCTTCCTTATCATACAGCTCCATGACGATCCGTGCGGCTTCTGCGCAGTCAGCGGAGCTGAACGTTTCGGCGGAGGCAAACTGATCCGTGATGCTGAGTCCGCGTCTGGAATATCTGTCGACGGCGCGTCTGCCGATCGGGAGGACTTTATCCCCGGGATCGAGCAGAACATCAGCGGAGCGGAAAATCTGGCTGTTATACCCGCCTGCGAGCCCGCGATCTCCTGCGATGATGATATACAATGCGGGAATTTTGCGGTCGCGGTAGCTCGAATACCGGCATTTTTCCGCACCGAGCGCCTGAAACGCTTCGAGCATGACGCGTTTATAGAACCGGGACTCCTCCATTCTGCGGGTAGCCTTGGCGATTTTGGAGGATGCGACGAGCTGCATTGCCTTGGTGATATGCCGCGTGGAGTCAACGCTTTTCATCCGTGCATGGATGGCTTTGGTATTCGCTCCCATGACGTACCTCCGTTAAGGGCGGAACTTTGCCGTGAATTCGGCGAGAGCTTCCTTCAGTTGTTCTTCGTCCTCATCGGGAAGCTGACCGGTCTGTGCAATCCGCTTCATGAGCTCATCGTAATGGGAGTCGAGGTATGCATAAAGTTCCTTTTCGTACACCTTGACATGCTTGACTTCGACGTTCTCGAGGTAACCTCTGACGGCGGCGTAGATGATTGCGCACTGATGCTCCATGGAAACGGGAGCGTTCTTATCCTGCTTGAGGATTTCGACGATTCTCTCACCCTGAGCGAGGCGCATTTTGGTATCCGCATCGAGTTCGGAGCCGAACTGAGCGAACGCCTGAAGCTCGCGGTACTGAGCGTAGATGATCTTGAGCTGACCGCTGACCTTCTTCATCGCCTTGGTCTGAGCGGCACCGCCGACACGGGAGACGGAGATACCGGGGTTGACGGCGGGAATGACGCCTGCGTGGAACAGCTCGGTTTCGAGGAAGATCTGCCCGTCGGTGATGGAGATGACGTTTGTGGGAATATACGCAGAAACGTCGCCCGCCTGTGTTTCGATGATGGGCAGCGCGGTAATGGAGCCTCCGCCGTATTCGGGAGCGACTCTTGCGGCACGCTCGAGAAGGCGGGAATGGAGGTAGAAGACGTCGCCGGGATATGCTTCACGTCCCGGAGGTCTCCGGATGAGGAGGGAGAGTGCACGGTACGCGACGGCATGCTTGGAGAGGTCGTCATACACGATGAGGACGTCCTTTCCCTGCGCCATGAAGTATTCGGCGATAGCACAGCCCGCGTAGGGTGCGATATACTGGAGCGGAGCACCTTCGGAAGCGGATGCGGAGACGATTGTGGTATAGCGATCCGCGCCGGCTTTCCGGAGAGTTTCCGCGATGGATGCGACGGTGGAATTTTTCTGACCGATGGCGACAGAGACGCAGAGGACGCCGGTATCCTTCTGATTGAGGATGGTATCGAGAGCGATTGTGGTTTTACCGGTCTGACGGTCGCCGACGATGAGCTCACGCTGACCACGTCCGATGGGGATCATGGAGTCGATTGCCTTGATGCCGGTCATAAGGGGTACGGAAACGCTCTTACGCTTGATGATGCCGGGAGCCTCGCTTTCAATCGGGCGGGTTTCGGTGCATCCGGTGGGGCCTTTTCCGTCGATGGGCTGACCGAGCGCGTTGACGATACGTCCGATCATGCCCTCGCCGACGGGTACGGCAACGACGTTTCCGGTTCTGGATACGCGCGAGCCTTCCCGGATCTCATCGGCGTCATCGAGCATGATGATGGCGACGGTTTCTTCTTCGAGGTTCATCGCCATGCCGTACTCGCCGCCTTCAAACCGCACCAGCTCATTCGCCATGCAGTTCTCCAGCCCGAATGCGCGCACGATCCCGTCACCTACGGTAATCACCGTACCGGTCTCGCGCTCATCCGTATGAACCTGATAATTCTTAATCTGATTCTTTATAATGTTCGATATTTCATCGGGACGAATTCCCATAGTATATCTCCTGAAATGTAGTATGTGCAGGGGTGAAGTATCTGGGGTACGCGGCTTTTTTGGAAAAAAGCCTGGCAAAAAACTTTAGACTGACGAAGTCAGTCAGCTGACAGAGGTTCTGGCTGTTGACGGTGAGTGCATGGGTATGATTTCGTCAGCTTCAGGGGGATTTTTTTGACTGCGTGCAGTTTTTGAGATAAATGAGCTTGTCTACAGGTACAATTGCGGGTTGCAGCTGAGGGTGCGTATCCATAGGATGCGTACCAAATTATCAGAAATTCGATAATACGGCTCATAGGGACCGCCGAGACCCTATTCGCCCACGCCGTGATGCGATTGCGGGATTTCGTTACTTCAATTGTTTTTCATCCGGGCTCACGCGCGCCGTGGAGGAATCATTCTGCATTACACAACCGTATCGCTGAGGACTGCGCCGATTTCCTGAAGTCTGGTTTTCACGGAGGAGTCAATCGTGCGGTTATCAAGTACCAGCCGCATGCCGCCGATCAGCTCGGGGACGACGGTATATGTGACCTCGATGCGGGAACCGGTATGCTTGGCGAGCTTGTCTTCGAGTTTTGCCTTCTGGTTTTCCGTGAGTTCAACCGCACTTTCGGCTCTGACGCGTATGATCGCGAAAGTTTCGTAGTACAGCCGCTCATATTCGCGGAAGCATCCGGTGATTTCGCTGACAAGTCTGCGTTCGGTGAGGAGCTTGACGAAATTCGCGAGATACGGATGCACACGTCCGTCGAGGAGCTCGCTCACCATGGAGATGCGTTCCGTTTTCGGCACGGCCGGGTCGATGAGCATATGGGTATATTCTCTTGTAAACAGAGGTGTCAGCGCACGGGATTCTTCCAGAATGGCATCCGCGGCGTTTTCCTCCAGCGCGAGAGCGAACAGGCCGCCGCCGTATTCTCTTGCGGTATCGTTCATATGCGCTCCTTACAGGTTATCGATAAACGAGTCGATGAGATTTTTATGGTCGTCCTCCTTGATTTCCCGCTGCACAACGGACCGGGCGATCTGTACGGAGATATCGGAAATCTCGTCTTTGAGCTCGTTCATGGCTTTTTTCTTTTCCAGTGCGATATCCGCATCGGCTTTCCGGATGGTATCGGCGGCTTTCTTCTCGGCGTCCGCGACAATTTCATCACTGAGCCGGTCGGCACGTTCGGTCGCAGTCCGGATGATTTCGTCAGCTTCTTCCCCGGCGTGATCGAGCTTTTCACGGTAGAGGATTCTGTCCGCTTCTGCCTGTGATCTGGACTCTTCCGCCTCACGGTAGAGGGTATCGACCTGACCGCGCCGTTCCGCAAGCACCTTCTGGACTCTTTCCCACAGGAACTTCTTGATGATCCACGTGAGGATGAGCAGGTTGCCCACAGTCGCGGCGATATGCCAGATATTGAGGGATATCAGCTCAAGATATTCTTCGTTCATGTTTTACTCCGATTGGATTGAGATAACGTCGGCTTACAGCTTGGAGATGAAGAGATTGGGGCAGAGAAGAACGAGGAGCAGACCCATAACGAAGCCGTAAATACCGGTGGTTTCCGCGATCGCGCAGCCCATAATCATCGTGGAAGTGACGGCGCCCTTGGTTTCGGGCTGACGTCCGATGGCTTCGCAGGCTTTACCGACGGCATAACCTTCACCGATACCGGGGCCGATACCTGCGATGAGGGAAATACCTGCACCGATTGCGCACGCGGACATAATCATAGCTTTTGCATTTGCGAGTTCCATAGTTTTGTTCTCCTGTGTTAATTTTTTATTTTTAATGAAATGATTGACTGATTTTCAGCATACTTATTCTGCCTTACTCTTCCGTACTTGCCGCACCCGAGATGTAGAGCATCGTCAGCATTGCGAAGATGAACGCCTGCATCGCGGAGGAGAAGAGGTCGAAGTACACGGACAGAATTGCGGGAAGACCGACCTGGAGGAACGGAATTTTGCCGAGCACGCCGGGAAGCCATCCGAAGAGCATCGTGGATGCCGACGCCATTGCCGCATACAGCAGGGAAGAAATGACGACGCCGGAGAGGACGTTGCCGAAGTGACGGAAGGTCATGGAGACGGGCGTACCGATCTCGGAAAGGATATTGAACGGCGTAAACAGCGCGAACGGTTCGGTATATCCCTTGAGGTAGCCGAGGAAGCCGTTTGTCCGGATCTTGAAGAAGATAATCATGCCGAAGATGAGCAGTGCCCACCCGGCGATGGTGTTGAGATCCGCGGTCGGAGGATAGAGTCCGAAGAGGGATGACAGGGACGAGAACGCGGACAGACCGAGAATCGCCGCAATGAACGGGGAGAATCCCATGAACTTTTCGCCCATATTGTCGCGCACGAGCCCTTCGACCTTCTCGACGATCCATTCCGCCGCCATCTGACGCTTGGTTACGGCACGGACCTGCAAATTATGCGTCAGGATCAGGCAGAGCACGGTGATGACCGCCATGACGATCCACGAATTGACCTGCGTTTCGGTGATGGGAATGCCGCCGAACACGGGGATCTCGAAGTATATTTTTGCACCGGTTATGCTGATAGAATCCATAACAACCTCTTATTTTTTATCTTCACCGGCATTTTCACCGGGAATATTGCCTTTTGAGAAATGGGAGACGAATTTTTCAAAGCCGTCGGCGTTTTCTTCATCGTCGTCATCGGGTTCTGCGGGCGTATCGGACACCGGGATGGGATCGTTCCTGTGCCGCATGAAATCCCAGTAGCCCTTCACACCGATGAGGATGCGCGGGAAGAACGTCGACAGAATCACCGGGAGCCAGTGAATCCGGTGCGGGAAGAGGATGGCAAACGCGATCACGCCGAGCTGGACAACCGTCCGTGCAATCCGGGAGGTGCGCATTTTGCGTTTTGCCTGCTTTTCGTCGCCGGATGCCAGAGCCATCATGATGCCCACGCTCAGGAAATAGTAGTTTCCGAACGCGAGAAGACCGCCGACGACGCATCCGATCAGGACGGGAGCATTGAACTGACCGAGCAGTGCGGCAGCGAGTATGGTCAGAACGGTACAGACGCCGCATCCGACACCGATGAACACGAGGTTCTTCTTTACTTCTTTATCAAATCTCATTTATACTCCTGAATCACCTTTAAATATCACTGATACTGATATATTTTACCACAATCCGCACTATCTTTCAATAGAATAATATTTAATTTATGTTTATTTTACTTTAAAAACATCCGTAATTATTTTCTGTGTTCGGGAATAAAAAACTGCCGCACCCGTTGGAATGCAGCAGTCATTCTATTATGGTTCAATGCACCGTTCCCACTCCCTTTGGAAAAATTTTTCCTGAGAAAAATTTCTCGGGGGCAGGGTGGTATTCTTACAGATTCAGGTGAAAATAATCCCTGCCCGTTAATCAGCAAGCTCGTTGAGCATCGCGTAGGTCCTGCGGAAGGTTTCCTTCTTTTCTTCGATGAACTTTTCCATTTCGGCGAGCTGTTCAGCCGTGTACTTGTCGGTCATGCCCGGCTTGAGGGTGCCCTTGTACATGCGGTCGAGAACCTGGGACCAGCCGATATCGCAGGTGGTGATTTCGCCCTGACGTTCCACAACGATCTGGTTGGTGTTGCCGGCGAGGATTTCTTCCACTGCACGTGCGCCCATCTTGGTTGCGGTCAGTCTGTCGGTGAGAGTGGGAGCACCGCCGCGTACGGTATGCGCGAGACGGCAGAACTTGGATTCCACCCACAGTCTGTCGTTGCCTTCCTTTTCGGAGAGTTCCTTGGTGACGGCGGTGATCTTCTTTGCGAGTTCTTCGCCGAGGGTCGGGAATGCTTCGGATACGATGATGAGGAAGCCTCTCTTGCCTTCTCTGCGCAGACGGATGATCTTGTTGATGCACGCTTCTTCGTCGAACGGAGCTTCGGGAATGACAGCGGCAACCGCACCGGAAGCGATCGCGGTGTTGAGGGTAATGTCGCCGGCACCGCGTCCCATCACTTCAACAACGTTGAGTCTTGCGTGGGATTCGCAGGTGTCACGGAGTCTGTCAACGTTTTCGATAACGGTGGTCATTGCGGTATCGAAGCCGATGGTGTAGTCGGATGCGGTGATATCGTTGTCAATGGAGCCGGGAACGCCGATGGTGGGAACGCCGCGTACGGACAGGTCGGTCGCACCGCGGAAGGTACCGTCACCGCCGATGGTGATAACGCCGTCGATTTCGTGCTTCTTCAGGGTAGCGATCGCCTTCTGCATGCCTTCTTCTTCCTTGAATTCAAGGCAGCGGTCGGAGTACAGGAAGGTACCGGAGAGCTGAATCTTATTCGAAACCTCGCGGTTGGTCAGCTCGATCATTTCGTCGTGGATCAGACCGCGGTAACCGCCGAGGATGCCCATGACCTGAACACCGCGCGCGTTAGCGGTACGTGCGATTGCTCTTACAGCCGCATTCATGCCGGGAGCGTCGCCGCCGGAGGTCAGAACGCCGATTTTTCTGAATTTCTGTGCCATAGTATCATAGTCCTTTCGGATATTTTGGTAGAAATATACTTACATTTATTTTAATACAAATTGACGGAAAAATCAAGGGGGTTTGCGGTTTTCTTTATACTCGTTTGTCTTCCCTTATGTTCAATCCCGCAAATTCACAATCCGCCCTTGCATTCTTCACCATCCTGCGGTATAATATACTATTATCACGGATAACAGAAATATCCGAATTGCTCCGATCCCAGCAAAGGAGAACAAATGATATGCGTATCGTCGTCAAAGTAGGCACCTCCACTCTCGCACACAAAACCGGGCACCTGAACATCCGGCACATGGAACAGTTCTGCAAAGTCCTCGCCGATATCAAGAATGCCGGACATGAAATCATCCTCGTTTCCTCCGGTGCGATCGGCATGGGCATGGGCAAGCTCCATCTGCACGAGCGTCCGAAAACTCTCCCGGAAAAACAGGCGGCCGCCGCTGTCGGACAGTGCGAGCTGATGTACACATATGACAAGCTCTTCGCCGAGTACAACCACACCGTCGCGCAGATTCTTCTCACCGGAAGCGACGTCCGCGACGAACACCGGCGTCAGAACTTCATCAATACCACCGAGCGGCTTCTCGCGTACGAATGCCTCCCGGTCATCAACGAAAACGACACCGTGGCGACGGACGAAATCGTCATCGGTGACAACGACACCCTCTCGGCAATCGTCGCCGTGAATCTGCATGCGGATCTTCTCGTGCTCCTCTCCGACATCGACGGGCTGTACACCGCAAATCCGAGAGTCGATCCCACGGCAGAGCTCGTACCCGTCGTGACCGAGCTGACCCCGGAAATCCTCGCATCCGCCGGCGGAAAAGGGTCTGAGATCGGCACGGGCGGCATGCAGACCAAGCTCACCGCGGCATCCATGGTCATGCAG
>JAFTPW010000202.1:0-3362 GCA_017463075.1 Clostridia bacterium | reverse complement strand
TTGACAGTTCCGGATTTATGTGTTATAAGTGACCCAGATCGACTGGATCAGGAGGACGAATATGAAAATCGAGATCAGCGACAATATTATCAGGCATTATCTCAGCAATGTGTATTTCATCACGGGGCACAGTTATGCGGGTAAATCCACGATGGTGAAGATGCTGTCGGAGCGGTATGACATGATCTTCTGCGGCGAGAATTTCAACGATGTGTTCCCGCATGAGAAGCTCAGCCGATGGAAACAGCCGGGTCTGTGCTATTTTGACACGATGAGCGGCTGGGAAGAATGGCTGAACATGACGCCGGAGGAGCACTGGAACTGGACGGAGCAGGTTTCCCGCGAATGTGTCGAGATTGAAATTCTCGAGCTGACCCGTCTTGCGGCATCCGGGAAGAAGATCATCGCCGACACCAACATTCCCATTGACATTCTGCGGCAGATTTCGGACTACAATCACGTTGCCGTCATGCTTTGCGATCCGCCGGACATCACCTACCGGAAGTTCTTCGACCGGGATGACCCCGACAAGAAATTCATGATGGAGCAGATCCAAAAATGCAAAGATCCCGAAGCAACGCTCGCCAATTTCAGGGCATGGTTCCTTTATCACCCGCCGGTTGAAGCAGACTGGAACGGCACGGGATTCTTCACCTGCACCCGCTCTGACTTCGTGAACGACACCCGCGAAGAGATGCTTGCCGTGCTTGCGAAGCATTTCGGGCTGAAGTGATTTCTCCGTACAAGCGAGCTGCCCGCCCGAAACTGGAAAAATCGGTTGCGCCGTCCGACAATTTGCAGGCTGTACGGCTTCTCCGGAACGCTCTCGATGCGGCATGCTTCGGCGAATACCGCTGTCAGGACTGGTTCACGGAGATCACGGACACACTTGCCGGACTGCTGAACGTATAAATCCGCAAAATTTCCGCATCCCCCTTGCAATTGCGCGGCGTTTGGGCTATAATGGTACAAACAGTCTGAAAGGGGGATATCACATGAGCGCAAAGCCGAAAATCGGTTTTTTTGACTCCGGCGTGGGCGGGATTTCCGTCATGACCCATGCGCGTGACCGTCTCCCGGGGGCGGATTACCTCTATTTCGCCGACACGGACAACGTCCCGTACGGTACAAAATCGAAGGACGAAATCATCGCTCTTTCCTGCCGCGCGGCGGAGTATCTCATTGACGCGGGAGCCGATACCATCGTTGTGTCATGCAACACCGCGACCAGCATGGCGATCGAGCATCTGAGACAGACCTATTCCGTCCCGTTCGTCGGCATGGAACCGGCAGTCAAACCCGCGATCCAGTATTATCCGAACGAAAACATTCTCGTGTGCGCAACTCCCGTCACCATCGCCGGCGAAAAGCTCCACAGCCTGATCCGGCACTGGGCGGACGACAGGGTTCAGCTCTCGCTTGTGCCGACTCCCGGACTCGTCACGCTGGCTGAGGACGCCGTGTTTGATCCCGAAACCGTCTGCCGGTATCTCTCGACCGTCATCGACACCTCGAAAACATACGCCGCCGTTGTACTCGGATGCACGCATTTCACGTATTTCCGCGACAGCTTCCGTGCGTTCCTCGGGGACGTGCACATCATCGACGGCACAGCGGGAACGGTCAACCGGCTCATCTCGGTTCTCGACGGCATCGGAAAACTGCTGCGCGATCTCATTCCCGGAAGCCTCACCTACATCCGCTCCGGCAGAATCGTCACGGACGAGGAATCCCTCTCGTTTTTCCGTCTTCTCGAGAAGCGCAGCCGGATGCTCTGACGCAGATCATCGTTACATCTGCCGCTTCTGTGACGTAGTTTTCACAAAATTTTCACAAATATTCCTCTTTTTCATGAATCGGGCGTAACCTTCGTGCGGTACAATACTCCCGTTCAGCGAAAAGGAGGATTTTTTATGCAGTACAGAAAAGTGAAGAAGAATTTGACTTTATTCCTCGTTTTATCCATGCTTCTCGCGTCGTGTACGTCCGGAAAGGCGGATGAAACCGAACGGATCATCGTCAGGAGCGACGGCACAACGATCACAGAAACAACCGATACGGGCAAACTGTCGGACGAGACCACGGATTTTTACCCGGCAGTGGATCTGTCGGACTTTGATAAACAGACGGAGAACGCGGATGCTGTCGGAATCACACTCTCCGGCACAACCGCATCCTGCGCCAGCGATGACGTGACCATCGAGGACGGCAGAATCACCGTCACGGGAGAGGGCAGCTACCGCTTCAGCGGAGATTACACCGGACAGATCGTGGTTCAGGCGGGCGCGGATGACAATGTACAGCTCATTCTCGACGGCGTGAACATCACCGGGGACATGGCGCCCATATACATCGCAAACTGTAAAAACGCGTCCATCACGCTCGCATCCGGCACCGTCAATTCCGTCACGGATTCGGCGGACTACACCTTCGCTGAGGGTGAGGACGAGCCTGACGCGGCGATTTTCTCCGACTGTGACCTGACGATCAACGGCGACGGCACCCTGAATGTCACCGGAAACTACGCCTGCGGGATCCGCACAAAGGACGATCTCCGCATTGTAAGCGGGAATCTCAATGTGAACTCCGTCGGCGACGCGGTCAAGGGACGGGATTCGGTGCAGATCGCGGGCGGCAATTTCGTTATAACCAGTGACGCGGACGGGCTGAAATCCAACAACGACGAGGACAGCGAGCGCGGATACATCGTCATTGACGGCGGCAGTTTCGTAATTTCCGCAGGGGACGACGGTGTTCACGCGGAAAGCTGGCTGGTTGTCAACGGCGGCAATCTGACCGTCACGGAGAGCTACGAAGGACTGGAAGCGATGAAGGTCGAGCTCAATGGCGGCAATATCGATGTGACTGCGGCGGATGATGCGTTCAACGCGGCAAGCCCGTCCACGGGTGACAGTGAAGCCGACGACTGGTTCGGTCAGTGGCAGGATCAGCGTCAGAACGGCGGCAGGGGCAGCAAAGGCGGCAAGGACGGTGGATTCTCCATGGAAAGCTCCGCTGAGGTTATTCCCGCAGGCACCACGCTCTCGACGGACAGAACGCTCATCACCATTGCGGAAACCGAAGAGAATGTACCCGCAATGCCCGGCGGTATGGGCGGCGGTTTCGGCGGATTCGGCGGCATGACTCCTCCCGATGGAATGGAATTCCCGGACGGCGGAACGATGCCCGAGATGCCTGACGGTATGGAATTCCCGGATGACATGACGATGCCCGACGGTATGACACCTCCCGATGTGCCTGCGGAAACCGGCGAAAACACGGATGAAACCGTCCCGACACAGGGATTCAACCGCGGCGACCGGAACAACGGAGGCTTCGGCGGAGGAAACATGGGCGGATTC
>JAFTPW010000201.1:0-8702 GCA_017463075.1 Clostridia bacterium | reverse complement strand
GGATTGTTAGTGAGGGGGGGATTACGCGGCTTTTTGAAAAAAGCCTGGCAAAAACTTTTATGCGGACGAGGTGCGCGGTTACATAGTAACCGGGATGACGGGGAGTGCGCTGATATGAGGCGGTCAGCTTCAGGGGGATTTTTTATGGGTGACGTGCAGTTGTAGGTGGATGACAGCTGTCTACGGGTGCAAGTGCAGATTGTGACTGAGGGTGCGATGCCGTATTATGGTTTCAGACTATCGGAAAACTGTACACGAGCTCATGGGGACCACCGAGACCCTGCTCACCGCAGCCGGTTTGCGATTGCGGGATATAGCAGCTTAAATTGTTGCTTATCCGGGCTCACGCGCGTGGTGGAGTTGGGCTTTATTATCTATTCAATCTTATCTGTTCACTTAGCCGAAGGCGACTCAGTCGTGCAGCTTGGTCCAGTCGAGAACGACCTTACCGGAGTTGCCGGAGTTCATTGCTTCAAAGCCTGCTTCAAAGTCGCGTACATCGTAGCGGTGGGTTACGATGCCAGCGATGTCGAGACCGCCCTGAAGCATAGCCTGCATCTTGTACCAGGTTTCGTGCATCTGACGGCCGTAGATACCCTTGATGGTCAGACCGTTGAATATTACCTTGTTCCAGTCGAGCTTAGCGTCCTGACGGAGAAGACCGAGCTGAGCGATGCGGCCGCCGTGAACCATGTGGTCAACCATGGTGCCGAGCCCGGACTGTGCACCGGACATTTCCAGACCGACGTCGAAGCCTTCTACGATGCCGAGTTCAGCCATGAGATCGTCGAGGCTGTCCTTTGCGGTGTTGATGGCATACTTGACGCCGAGCTTCTTTGCGAGATCGATTCTGTAATCGTTGAGGTCGGTGATGACAACGTAGCGCGCGCCGCAGAACTGAGCAACGCATGCAGCCATGATGCCGATCGGGCCAGCACCGGTAACGAGAACGTCTTCACCTACGAGATCGAATGCGAGAGCGGTATGAACAGCGTTTCCGAAGGGATCGAAATAGGAGTACATTTCTTCGGGAATGTTGTCAGCGCAGGGGCGTACGTTGGTTTCGGGAATTACGAGGTATTCAGCGAATGCACCGTCACGGTTTACGCCGACGCCGACGGTTTCCTTGCAGAGGTGACCGTTGCCGGAGAGACAGTTACGGCACTTGCCGCAGACGATGTGACCTTCACCGGACACGATCTGACCGACGTGGGTGCGGGTGGTGTTCTTGCCGCATTCAACGATTTCGCCGACATATTCGTGACCGATTACGCGGGGAACCTGAATGGTGTCCTGAGACCACTGGTTCCAGTTGTAGATGTGCAGGTCGGTGCCGCAGATAGCGGTTTTGTGGATCTTGATCTTGACGTCATTGTCGCCGCAGACGGGTTCCGGAACTTCTTCCATCCAGAGGCCGGGTTTTGCGTATTTCTTAACAAGTGCAAGCATGATGAACTCCTATGTATATATAATTTGAATTTTTGACGGATTGATGATGCGGGATTACGCTTCGCTGCCGATTTTCGAGGTAACCTCGTGCAGCACACGGATGAACTTGTCGGCATCCTCGCTCAGTCCCACGTCGGCGCGGTGAATCATAACCACGGAATAGACATCGCCGGACGCGAGCTTGACTGCAACGACGCTGCCCTTGTTCAGATCGGACGTCATGACGCCGGTGCCGATGGTGTAGCTGTCGGTGCTGAGGAGCAGGTTCATGAGGGTTGCGCGGTCATTGATGCGGATGTGCTTTTTGGTGGGATTGCTTTCGGTCAGCTCCTCGGAGAATTCGATGGGGCCGGCTTCACCCTGGTCATAGGTGATGTAGGGATATTCCGCAAGCTCCTCGAGGGTAAGCTGTTCGCGGTCTGCGAGAGGGTGGTGCTTGCCGAGGAAGACATGAGGTGAGGTTTCAAAGAGCTGGTGGTAATCCAGACCGTTTCTCTTGAGGTAGCGTTCCATGTAGCCGCCGGTGGGAGCCTTGAGGTAGGCGAGGATACCCACGTCGGAGCGCAGGTTGGTGACGTCATCGATGACCTCGAACGTGCGCGCTTCCTTGAGGGAGAGGTTGAAATCCACGCGGAATTTCTTCATGAACACGACGAACGCCTCCGCGACGAAGTCGTAATGCTGGGAAGTCACCGCAAAATTCCGGATGCTCTTTTTGTCCTCGCCCTGATAGCGGTCGGTGATGACCTCGTACTGGGCAAGAAGCTGACGTGCGTAGCGGATGAACTCCGAACCGTCACGGGTAATGCGCACGCCCTTGTTGGAGCGGTCGAAAATGCGGATATTGAACTCATCCTCAAGCTCGCGCACAGCGGACGAAAGGCTTGCCTGAGAAACAAGCAGGCTCTTCGCGGCTTCGTTCATGGAACCGGAGCGTGCGATGGCGAGGATGTATTTACATTGCTGGATGGTCATTTGGCTTCTCCGTATCGTGTAAATTCTGTACTAATTATAATACACAAAAAAAGGTTTGTAAAGAGGGATTTTAAATTAACCCGTTATCAAAAAAAGCTATATGAACGACCCGATTCGAATTTAATTATAACTGAATTGGCGGATTTGTACAATGTACGCCGTCCCGGACAGGGGAATCGGGCTGAGAATCGGGTTATAGATTTTTCCGAATTGAGCACCTTGTCAAAACGTCCGCATTCGGCAGTGAAAATTCTGTCGAAGTGAACAAAAACAGGAAAAAACCGCACCCGATGAAGGCACGGTTTGGGATTCAATTTACCGGATTACGCATCCACGCCGGCATATTCGAGGAGTCTCTTTTCGGCAGCGGGGCACCAGAGATCCCCTGCATCCTTGCAGAGCTTATCGAGATCGGCATAGAGCTGACCGAGTTCGGTACCCTTGTTTGCCTCAGCTTCCTTGCCGAAATCTTCGATTGCGGTGAGAGGAAGGGAAACGTGGGTATAAATGAGCTTCTTCGCGCCCTTGATCTTGGGGAGATTGAGGGTCGCTTCCGCGCATGCATCGAGGCCGCCGATGTGGGTAATCATGCCCGCGGGATTGATGAGCTTCTTCTGCATGAGGTCGATGGATTCGATCATGTCATCGGTATTGCCGCCGGAGGTGCCGACGATGTGGGTTGCGCCGTAGTGTACGTTGTAGAAGTTGAACATTGCGGAGAAGGAGGTATCGGTGGGACCGGCGAAGAAGTTAAGGCATCCGTCGCGGCCGAGGATAGCGTCGCCCATTTCCACAACGGACTTGACGGGAGCATAGACGAAGACGTCATTGAAGCCCGCGCCGCCGGTGAAGGACTTGAGGTATTCGACGGGATTTTCGATATTCGCGGTATTGACGAAGTGGAGCTCAACGCCGAACTTTGCGGCATCTTCCTTTGTGAGGAGCTTGGCAGCGCGTTCGAGTCTCGCGTCGTCGATATCGGTGACGATGAGGAGTCTGGGAGCGCGTCCGCCGTGGATTGCATAGTCAGCGCAACCGAGACCCATGGGGCCGGCACCAGCGAGAATTGCCATGCATCCGCCTTCGGTTACGCCCATATCGTGCTGATAAACGCCGGGCCTGGTATGGTAGTTCGCGTGAGAGCCGCCGACGATGCAGGACATGGGTTCGGCAAGGCTTCCGTAGAAGTACGCGTCGCTGTCGTAATGGAGCAGGCATCCCTGAAGCATGACTTCCTCGGGGAGGATGACATACGTTGCCGCGCCGCCGCAGTAGGGGTAGGAATATCCGGGAGAATCGAGGGAGCCCTTATAGTTGATCGCGGGCTGAATGACGTACTTTTCGCCTGCCTTGAACTGATCCGCCCACTTCGCGCCGACCTTGACGATCTTGCCGCAGAATTCGTGGCCGATGATAACGGGATTCTCCGCTACATTGTCGGGAACTCTCTTATGATTCGGACCCTGCGATGCCGCCTTATACGAAGACATGCAGATGCTGTCCGAAATAACCTCGGCAAGAATTTCCGTATCCTTGATCTCCGGCAGCTCAAATTCATCCAGCCGCAGATCCATCGTGCCGTGCAGACGTACCGCTTTGGTTTTCATGGTGATATATCTCCTTATTTTAGATAGTGCAGGGTTATTATTTGGGGAGTACGGTCGCTTTTTGAAAAAAGCTCCGCAAAAACTTTCGGCTGACGAGGTGCAGTGCGTTGACGGTTTATGCACTGATATGGTTTTGTCAGCTTCGGGGGATTTTTTATGACTATGTGCAGTTGTGGTTATTGGTTTGCTTGTCTACGGGAGCAATTGCAGGCTGTAACTGAGGGTGCACAGCCGAATGAATCCGTCCTAATTATCAGGAAATCGTTCTGGGGCTCACAGGGACCGCCGAGACCCTGTTCGCCCGCGCCGTGGAGCGATTGCGGGATTTCGTTACTTGAATTGTACGATATCCGGGCTCACGCGCGCCGGGGAGAATGACGATCCAATTCCGGCGGGGGACGGGGTTTATCTTCTCTTTAATTCAATGAAACCGAGCTTGCGTCTGACTTTGCTCATGGTTCTTGCGGCGTCTCTTGCGGCAGCTTCGGCACCCTTTGCCATGACGTCTTCGAGGTATGCCTTATCGGCTGCGAGGCGTGCGAATTCTGCCTGAACGGGAGCGAGAGCGTCCGCGCATGCTTCACCGACGGCGAGTTTGAAGTCACCGTAGCCCTTGCCTGCGAATTCGCGTTCGGTTTCCTCGATGGTCTTGCCGGTGAATGCGCCGTAGATGGACATGAGGTTGGACACGCCGGGCTTTTCGGCTTCGTCGTAGCGCACTTCGCTGCCGGAGTCGGTGACGGCGCGCTTGAACTTACGGATGATGACGTCCTTGGGGTCGAGGATACGCACGGTTGCGTTTTCGTTGTCGTCGGACTTGGACATTTTCTTGGTAGGCTCGGCGAGGGACATGATCTTCGCTGTGGTCTTGGGGATATACGGTTCGGGAACCACGAAGGTATCGCCGTAGACGGAATTGAATCTTGCGGCGACGTCACGTGCCAGCTCGAGGTGCTGCTTCTGGTCCTGACCTACGGGAACCATATCGGTCTGGTACAGGAGGATATCGGCAACCATGAGTGCGGGATAGGTGAAGAGGCCTGCGTTGACATTGTCTGCGTTCTTTGCGGACTTATCCTTGAACTGGGTCATGCGGGACAACTCGCCGAACATGGTATAGCAGTCGAGAATCCAGCCGAGCTCGGCATGAGCGGAGACATGGCTCTGGACGAAGAGGGTATTCTTTTCCGGATCGAGACCGCACGCCATATAGAGCGCGAGGGTTTCGTAGGTTCTCTTGCGGAGATCTGCGGGAACCTGACGCACAGTGATGGCATGTTCGTCAACGACGCAGTAGTAGCAGTGGTAGGTATCGGAAAAATCCGCGAAATTCCGGATCGCGCCGAGGTAATTGCCGATGGTGAGGACACTGGACGGCTGCACGCCGGAGAATACAACTTTCTGATCTTTGTACATGGTATTGGGTTTCCTTTTATGTGAATTATAATTTTTATCGTTTTGTGTCCGCCTTGAGATCCCGCAGGCGCTTCATGACGTTGTTTTCGCCGCGTCCGAAGTAATCGTGCAGGAGCTTGTACTCAGCGTAGAGCTTATCGTAGACCGCACGGTTTCCGGGAATGGGGCGGTAGGTTTTATCGTATTTCGTGCCCATCTTCTCGGACGCTTCCGCGATGGTATCGTAGCCGCCGTTTTCAGCTCCTGCCGCACAGGAGGCGTAGATGGCGGAACCGAGTGCGGGACCCTGCGTGGACGACGCGATGTGGATTTCCATGCCGGTGACGTCCGCGTAGATCTGCATCATGCCGGGAGCTTTTTTCGCAATGCCGCCCGCCGCGATGTATTCGTTGACCTCGATGCCGTGTTCGCGGTAGTTTTCGACGATCATGCGGGTGCCGAATGCGGTGGCTTCGAGGAGTGCGCGGAACAGCTCTTCCGGTTTTGTTGTCAGGGTCATGCCGAGGAACATGCCGGAGAGATCGGTGTCGACGAGGATGCTCCGGTTGCCGTTCCACCAGTCGAGGGCGAGAATGCCGGATTCACCGGGTTTCAAAGCATCCGCCTTCTCGGACATGAGCTGGATATCGGTCATGCCGCGGGAGAGTGCTTCTTCGTGATAGGAAACGGGCGTGCAGTGCTCGACGAACCACGCAAAATGGTCGCCCACACATCCCTGACCGGCTTCGTAGCCGTAGAATCCGGGGAGAACGCCGTCCTTTACGACACCGCAGATGCCGGGAACGGGTACGAGCTTGTCGGAAACGAGGAGGTGGCAGGTGGATGTGCCCATGATGGCGAGGAGTCTGCCGATTTTGCCGACGCGCATCGCAGGGGACGCAACGTGGGCATCGGGAACGCTGACCGCTACGGCGATACCGGGGTTCAGACCGAGCTTTTCTGCCATCTCATCGGTGAGTGTACCTGCGCGCTGTCCGGGAGAGAGCACGGGATCGGAGCACTTGTCCGCGATGACGTTCTCGAGTCCCGGATCGAGTGCCCTGAAGAAATCGGGAGACGGATAGCCGTCGTCGGTGTACATGGATTTGTAGCCCTCGTGACAGCCGCCGCGGGTCGCATTTCCGGTGAGCTGCCATACGATCCAGTCGCCGCATTCGATGAATTTGTCAGCCTTTTCGTAGACTTCGGGAGCTTCATCGAGCACCTGCCAGATCTTCGGGAACGTCCATTCGGAGGAGATCGCACCGCCGTAGTATTTCAGCCACGGCTCGTTCCGCTCTTCTGCGATTGCGTTGAGGCGGTTTGCGTACTTCTGCGCCGCGTGATGCTTCCAGAGGATCGGGTAGGCATGCGGATTGTTCTCAAATTCCGGCGTCATGCAGAGCGGTGTTCCGTCCGCGTACGTCGGGATGAGAGTGCAGCTGGTGAAGTCGATGCCGATGCCGATGACGTCCGCGGGATCTATGCCGCACTGCGCGATGACGTCGGGGACGGTGCGGGTGAGGACTTCGAGATAATCGGCGGGATGCTCCAGTGCCCAGTCCGGAGGGAGAGCGATTTTTCCGGCAGGGGCGTCGAGGAACTCATCCATGACTCCGTGCGGATAGGCAAAAACGGAGGAGCCCATCTCGCACCCGTCGGAGACACGAACCAGAAGCGCGCGTCCGGAAAGGGTGCCGTAGTCAATGCCGATGGTGTATTTATTGTCAGACATGGGAATATCCTTTGATTGACGGAAATATATATCATATTATACTGCAAACACCCCGGGAAGTCAACAAAATTTGGGATTCTCCTGCCGGATGCGCGGTAAAAAAGTGATCTCTGACGACATGGGATTTCGGCGTTGAATATTTCGGCAGGTCATGAGATTCATTCCGTCAGCGAACCCAACATCATCTTATGTCATTCAGAGGGCGGGCTAACCGAACAATGAAAGCCTGATGTCCTGCCCGAAGAATCTGTGCATGTCCGGCATAGATCGTCAGATGTCTGTGGTTGTCTTTATTATTCGGCTGGAGAGTACGCACTTTGTCATAACGTACAATTTGATGACATTGCATCTGTGCAGAGTGATCGTTGGCGGCGCTTGTGAGTGACCTTCCCCTGAGCAGTGAAGAATACCACGGACATCTGCTGATCCGAGAGGGACATTCACAGATTCTTCGGGCACTGAGTTTGGCTGCAATTGCCGGCGATTTTCGCCCTCTGAATGACAGAATTGTGCGTATGCCTTGCTGACATGAGTATTATGCGGAATGTTACTGAATCCCAAAACCGCCCCATCCCGCAAAATTCCTGTTGAATCCGCCCAATTCCACTTGCAATGCGCGGCAAAGAATGCTATAATAGCATCAAAGAATGAAATTTATCTTCTACGAAAGGTGCATCAATTATGGCAAAATCCAGACTTGTGGGCGATTACCCGGTTATCGGCATCCGACCCACCATCGACGGCAGACGCGGTCCTCTCAAGGTCCGTGAATCCCTCGAAGATCAGACCATGGCAATGGCGAAGGCGGCCGAGAAGCTGATTACCGAAACTCTCCGGTATTCCAACGGCGAACCCGTGAAGGTTGTCATCGCGGACACCACCATCGGACGTGTCAGTGAAGCCGCTGCCTGTGCCGCAAAATTCCGTAAGGAAGGCGTGGATATCACCCTCACCGTGACTCCCTGCTGGTGCTACGGCTCCGAAACCATGGACCAGGATCCGAGCACCATCAAGGCGGTATGGGGCTTCAACGGAACCGAAAGACCCGGTGCGGTTTATCTCGCGTCCGTTCTCGCAACCCATGCACAGAAGGGTCTCCCGGCGTTCGGCATCTACGGTCACGACGTCCAGAACCTCGACGAAGTCACCGACATTCCCGCGGATGTTCGGGAAAAGATCCTCCGTTTCGCACGTGCGGCAGTTGCGGCGGCTACCATGCGCGGAAAGTCCTATCTCCAGATCGGTTCCATCTGCATGGGCATCGGCGGCTCCATCATCGACTCCCGCTTCATTGAAGAATACCTCGGCATGCGCGTGGAATCCGTGGACGAAGTGGAACTCATCCGCCGCATGACCGAAGGCATCTACGATCAGGCGGAATACGAAAAGGCGCTCGCATGGACGAAGGCAAACTGCATCGAAGGCTTCGACCAGACCCCCGAAGACATGCAGAAGACCCGCGAGGAAAAGGACGCGCAGTGGGAATTCGTCGTCAAGATGATGGTCATCATCAAGGACCTCATGAACGGCAACCCGAACCT
>JAFTPW010000200.1:0-4276 GCA_017463075.1 Clostridia bacterium | reverse complement strand
CTCGTTCACTCCAATTTCGCGGATTATTTTGAGGCAATCAAGCCGTACCGTGACAATTTCGGCATTTATGTCGGCGAGCTCAACGGTGAAAATTCCAACGGCTGGGGCACACTTGCAAACACCGCATCCGCGCGGATCTACCTCAAGCAGTACAACGCGCAGTGCCAGTCCCTTCTCGAAAAGGGCGCGGAACCTCTCTCCGTTCTCTCGCATCTGTACGCCAGCACGCCCGCTGACCGGGATTATTTCCGCTGGCTCTGGAAGACGCTCATGCAGAATCACCCGCACGACTCCATCTGCGGATGCTCGGTCGACGATGTGCACGAGGAAATGGTGACGCGCTTCAAGAAGGTTCTGCACGCCGGCAATTCCCTTCTGAATGAGGAAAAATCCGTCTTCGCATCGACGCTGAACACAGCCGGAACCGGAGCACCGTATGCCGTGACCGTATTCAATCCCGCGGGACATGTATCCTCCGAGGCTGTTTCCTGCACGATCGATCTGCCCGAGGACACCGATGTGACTGCCGGCATGCTCTCCGTCCTCGACGGCGAAAACGCGATTCCGGCGGATGTGACCGATCTCGGCATCGTTTCCGATTACATTCTGCCGAAGGATACGTTCCGTGTTCCCTTCAAGTGCCGCAGATTCAAGCTGAGTTTCCGTGCCGCTGACGTTCCTGCGCTCGGCTGGAAGACGTTCGGCATCTCCGTCGACGGCGCAAAGCCTGCGGAAAGCGACCTCACCGTCTACAAGCGCGGCATGCAGAACAGGCGGCTCCGTGTGAAAATTGCGCGTGACGGCTCAATCTCCGTGACTGACCGCAAGACCGGTGCGTCGTATGTGACCGGCATTTTCGTGGACACCGGTGACCGCGGCGAGGAATACAACTACCGCGAAGCACACGATAGGACCCGGATCACGACCGAAGGCACCACGGCGAGAGTTGAGCTGTATTCGGCATCAGCTGCTTCCGTCACCTTCCGGATTGTTCACAGAATGCAGATTCCCGCAGGCATTGACGAAAACGGATGCAGATGCGGCGAATGCGAAATGGTCATCGAAAACTACTGCACGCTGCGGGAAGGCGCCCGTCGTCTGGATTTCCGCACCGTGATTCACAATCAAGCAGAAAACCACCGCGTTGTCGTTCATACCCGCCACAGCATCGTATGTGACAACGTGACCGCTGAGGGGCAGTTTGATTTTGTCAAGCGCGCGATTGTTCCCTGTGAGCACTGGCAGAACCCGATGAAGCCCGGCAAAATGACGACGTTCTTCTCCCTCGAGGACGGAACGCACGGTCTGAACATCGCCGGACGCGGCTTATGCGAATACGAAGTCCTGCGCGACGAGCACCGCACGATGGCTCTCACACTCCACCGCGGCGTGGCTGAGCTCGGTGACTGGAACTACTTCCCGACGCCCGGTGCACAGTGCAAGGGTACTCTAACTGTCGAATATTCCCTCGTTCCCTATGCTCCGACCGTCCGCGACCGTGAAAACGCCGTCAACGACTGCTACTCCTTCGCGGCGTATGAACCCGCTGCCGTATCCGGTCCCGTTCATGAAGGCGCAAATCCCGCATCCGGTTCCCTCGTCGGACTGAGCGGACACGGTTTCATCGTCAGTGCCGTGAAGATGGCGGAAGACAGGGACAGCGTGATCCTGCGCGTGTTCAATCCGTACGACAGTGACGCAAAGATGAAGCTCGGACTCGGGGAAACGTTCGCCTCCGCATATCTCGTCAATCTCGGCGAGGAACGGATGAAAAAGATTCCCTGCCGCGATGGCTCCTGCACGGTTTCGCTTCTGTCAAAGAAGATCGTGACCGTCGAGCTGGTTCCTGCAAAATAAACAAAAAGAATCCCGGTGACTTGTCGTAATTGACGGTCATCGGGATTTATCATTGTGTTTTTACTGATCGAAGAGGACTTCAAGTCCGGTGTAGATTTCGTTGCCTTCGCCGATTTCGGGTTCCGTCCAGTCGGATTCCGGGAAGCGGCAGAAGATTTTCTTCAGGCTGGTGCACTCGGAGAACGCGTATTCGCCGATTTCGGTGACGGGGGACTTGAGCGTGATCCATTCCAGCTCCATGCACAGGCTGAACTGGTAGCTGCCGATTTGGGTGATGCCGCTGCCGAGAACGACCTTCTTCAGCTTGATGCAGTTGTTGAACGCGCGCAGTCCGAGGGATGTGACGGTGTCGGGAATCTCCATTTCCTCGAGCGCATAGCAGTTGATGAACGCACGTGCGCCGATTTCCTTCACGCTCTTTCCGAAGTTCACGTGGTGGAGCATTTCGCAGTTATAGAATGCCTGCTCGCCGATCACTTCCACGCAGTCGGAGATGGTCACGACGGTCATTTCCTTGCAGTTCATGAAGAAATTCCGGTCAAGCTCACGCACGACAATGTTGTCCACCACGTCGGGAATGATGAAATTCTGCCATGTTCCCTTCGCGTCCTCGTATTCGGACTTCTTGAAGGAAAGCACGCCGTCCTCCGTGATCGAGAACCACGGGGATTTCACGGAGGTGGTCATGTTGACTTCCTCAAGCCCGGTCAGGTACTGCGCTTTTTTGTAGTTGGTATCGGAAATTTTCGCCGCAGAATCGCGGAAGCCGTCGAGGTCACGGAAAATGGCGAGTGCTTCGTCGTACTGTCCTTCGGCGGCGAGGTTCACTGCCTGATTGTAGCGGAATCCGGGGATGAACTGGGTGAAGGTAAGCACAATCAGCACCACCGCCGCGGCAAATCCCGCGAGAATGAGGATTGCCTTCACCTTGTCGGAAACTTCGCGTTCCTTCTTTTTCTTCTGCTTTTTCAGCTCGGCTTCGGATTTTGTATCCGCGATTTTCTTCTGTTCGGCAAGGTATTCGGGATCGAGATGCTTCGTCAGCCATTCCCGGGAGCATCCGCAGCCGCCGCAGGAGCCGGATTCCTCCAGATTCACCTGACCGCACGCGCATCTCCAGCCGCCGTCAACGGTATCGGGTCGGTATTTCGCATCGACCACACCGTCGCATTCCCGTCTGATCTGCTCGTACAAGGGATCGGTCTGCCAGAAAATCTCCTGCTCGGGAAGTGCTTTTCCGCGTCCACCGTCCGTGTTTTCCCATGTTTCACCGGATGCACGGCGCACGGATTTCAGAGTCACATAGGCATACGTGGTGCGCATGGATTCCGTCGGAACGGGTGCGGACTCGCCGGATTTCAGGGTAACGTTTTCAATCACGCCGATTTTCTCGCGGCGCTCATTCTGAAGCTCAATATCCGCCGTATAGCTGTCGATTTTGAATCCGCCGCAGGGGACCGAGATCACTGTGACTGCGGGGCATTCGTCGGGTGTATTCTGAACAACGCGGACACGCTTGATCTGAACGGGACAGAGCGGGAGCCATTCCTTCATGTCGCGTTCACTCACAATCCGCGGGTATTTCTTTTCGTCCATTGGTTTCTCCGTAGCTGCGTAATGATGCATTAACTATATCACGATCCCGCGGAGATTTCAACGTCATATTGTAAACTTTGCCAGCTTTTCTACCGCATCACGGCAAAACAGGTCGCAATGCTCGTTTATGTAGTAGAAGAGCTTGCTCGGGCACAGGCTTCCAAAGTGTTCCACGGCGATGTGGGTCTCACATTCGAGCAGGAGATAGTATTTTCCGGTCGAGCTGTCGTGGTACGCATGACTGGATCCGGAATATCCGAGACGACTCAGTCCGCCGCAGGTTCCGAGAAGGTGGTTCATGGCGCCGAACGCGTAGATGATGTGGCTCCCGCGCTCCTGAAAGATGTATTTCCGGTACTCCGTGAGCACCCTGTCCTCGCCCGCCTGTGCCGCAGTCACGCCGTTCCGGTCTTCCAGTCGTGTGACAAACAGCTCGCATCCGCCGGATTTTGACGGGTACATCTGCACGAAAATCCGACCTTCCAGTCCCGCACAGCCGCATTTCTGCTTCACATCCTCCATGATTTCCTTCAACATTTCCTTTGTCGTTCCGTGGTAGCATTCCATGTCGTCCCTTGTCAGCATCAGCTTGATCTTCGATTCGCTTATGATAATCAGTTCCATACACTGCTCCGTTCCTTGCATTCATGATTCCTTAACATTATAATACGGAAGGCGGAAAATTGGTACCCCTAAATTTCAGGAAGGACTGGCACGGATTCCCATCGAAAGCGGAATTTTTACAGTTTCCGGCAAAAACGGGTCTGTTCTCCGTGAAATTCTTTATGTATGTATTGACGTTTTAATAATTATGTGGTACAAT
>JAFTPW010000199.1:0-3598 GCA_017463075.1 Clostridia bacterium | reverse complement strand
CGGACAGGTACGGATCATCCCTGATGAAACCATGGCTTTCGAAAACCTCTATGCCCGGCTCGCCAAAGAATACCCTGAACAGATCAATGAAGGAAGCAGAGCCGCACTGGAAACAGCCTACCGCAATACCGCTGTGATGACATCCGACAAGCTGGAGAGTCTGATCGGTCTGGCGGAACTCGCCGAAAAAGGGACCCATGTGGACCGATGGCTGAATCATTTCAAGCAAACCACCGACGTGATTGTCCGACAGTATCTTGAATATCTTGATCTCGTTCACATACCGCTGGCGGATTTATCCATTGCATCCATTGCGGAAAAGCTGAATATCTCCTATTCCCAGCTCAACAGAATCTCCGTCACCCTGTACGGACAGCCGCTGAAACAGCATATTCTGGATGTCAAAATCAATGCGGCAGCCGTTCTGCTGAAGGAACAGCCGGAGCTTTCCATTTCCGGTGCCGCCGCACTGGTCGGAATTGACAATTCGCATTATTTCTCCAAGCTCTTCCAGAAACGCATGGGCTGCCGATGCAGTGAATACAGGAAGCTGACGGACAGTTGAGCTGTGTGAGCATACCATCGCCGCTTTCACCCTGCCTTCATACTTGACAAATCATGGGATAAAACTTATAATAAACTTACATTCAGCACCACAGGAGGCTATCATGTCTGATGAACTGAAAAAATTCCATCTGGAACTGGACGAACCGGTTGCCGTCGCACTTCAGCCTGCCAATGAGCAGCGTATCTGGGGTCGCTGGCAGTTTCCGGATCTGCACAGAACCGAGAACGGTCACATTCTTGCGTCTTTCGAATACGGCACGGATTCTTACCAGTATGAAGCCGGCACGCGGTACATGGTGTCCGAGGATGACGGAAAATCATGGAGACCCCGTCGTGAGGCGGATCGGCCTATGTACACTAAAATGCCTAACGGCAAGTATTTCGTCGGATTTGTGAAAAAAGGCTATTACAAAACGGATTACCTGGACGCATATACGCCCATCCTCGCTGACGGAAACCGGACATGGTATCTTGCCGACGACATCGTCGAAGAGACCGACAAAAAAGTCTATGCCATGGAATATGACCCGTCGACGGGAAAAACCGATACCTTTGAATGCAAAATCAACTGGCCGAATCTGCCGCTCGTGATGTATCCGGGGCATCAGATTTATCCGGTCACGATGATGTTTGCCCTCTGCAACGAAGCCGGTATCCATGTCATCGACGGGAATCTGTACTACGTATTATACTGGTCTGGTTATGACGCCGCCGAACAGGACCGCAGCCGTCTCGCTGAGAAAACCGGTCCCTACCATGTGTATATCTTCCGGTCGTGCGACTGCGGTCATACATGGGAGCTCTTTTCCCAGCTTCTCTCCGACCGGAAACGATACGACACCCGCGACGGCACCGAAGGCTATGCCGAACCGCACATTGCACGGATGCCGGACGGTTCCTGGATCATGCTCATCCGTACCGGAAGCAATCACCCGTCCCTGATCTCCCGATCCGTCGACAACTGCAAGACCTGGTCGGAACCGGAAGAGTTTGACAGCATCGGTGTTTTTCCGCAGATTCTGCCCCTGCCCTGCGGCGTGACAATCGCTTCGTACGGACGTCCCGAGATGAGAATCCGTGCGACCTCCGATCCATCGGGACTGCGCTGGGAAGCTCCTGTAACCGTGGATCTGTCCGTCCCGATGCCCGGTGAATCCTGCTACTATACCCATCTTCTGCCCCTCGACGACAGCAGTGCGCTGATAATTTACAGCGATTTCCAGTATCCCGATGCCGACGGAAACCGCGTCAAGGCGATTGTGACCCGCCGGATCCGTGTTGTTATGGATTAAGTTCCGCTGTCACAGGTCTGCGCCGGACGATCCTGTTATATCGTACATATAGCACTCAGAACGAACGCTCATTCACTATCCGATCCATTCAGGAGACATACGTATGACAAATTCCGCAATATACACCGATCCGCGCGTATCCAAGCGTGCGCTGAACGAATTCTTCGCAAAATTCCCGCCGGAACACGACGAAATCCACACATTGCAGATTTACTCGGGCAATGCGATGGTTGTCCGGATCGCCCCGGCTCCGTATTCACCGACCGACAAACGGGAAATCTATTCCCTCTCCAAAAGCTTCTGCTCCACGGCGATCGGGATTCTCTGTGACGAAGGCAAACTCTCCGTCGAAGACCGCATTGCCGATCTGTTCCCGGACAAGCTTCCGGACGTCGTTTCCGAAAATCTCGGCAAAATGCGCGTGAAGCATGTTCTCTCCATGAACACCGGGCACCCGTCCTGCGTCATGAACCGGATGGTACGTTCCGACGACGCCGCACGTGCATTCCTCGCACAGGAAGTCGTTTACGAACCCGGCACGCATTTCGCCTACAACACCGGGGCAACCTGCCTGCTTTCCTGCATCGTCGAACGGATTTCCGGTATGAAGCTCGTTGATTTTCTGACATGGAAGCTCTTTCTCCCGCTCGGAATCACCGATGTCCGCTGGAGCCGTGTTCCCGATGGCACCAATGAAGGCGGCTGCGGCATCCACATCTGCTCCGACGACATTGTAAAGCTGGGGCTTCTCTATCTCAACAAGGGAATGTGGAACGGAAAACGGATTCTCTCCGAAGAATGGGTGAACGCTGCCACCTCGCCCGTTTCCGACAATTCCATGAACGGTACGCCCGACTGGTGTGCGGGTTACGGTTACCAGTTCTGGGTCAATGCCCGTGAAGGATTCCGCGGCGACGGTGCTTTCGGACAGCTCTGCGTGGTTCTTCCGGAACACAACATGGTCTTTGCCATCCAGACCGAGCTCGGCGATATGCAGCGCGAAATGGATGCCGTCATGGAGCTCGCGGAGCATCTCTTTGATGCCGACGACACTGCATCCGTGATTCTTCCGACATATGAAACATCCGGCTCTGCGCAGAAAACCGCAGGATTTGAAAACACCTTCTTCCGTCTCGAAGAAAATCCGATGGGCTGGACGGGAGTTTACTTCATCTATGACACCGCTGCCGATGAAATGCAGGCGATTTTCTCAGACGGTGTGGATCAGAACGTCCTCCGCGCCGGAAACGGTCACTGGGCGGAAAGTCTGATTTTTGCGAAAAAAGTCAAGCCGAAGCTCGTCGATCTCATGTCAACACCCGACCGCGAACGCTGCCGTACTGCCGCATCCTACACCGCGGAAGACGGAAAACTGACGTTCAGAATCCGTTTCCTCAACTGCCCTCACCGCATGGGTTATACCTTCACGGCTGACGGCGATCTGCTGAAGCTCCGGTTCGAAAAGCGCGGTCTTCTGGATCCCGATGCCGCTGAACTTACCGGTCACAGGTGCTGAGGCCGATAAAATTTTCTTAATGCGTCCATAACAAACGTGCCGCTTTTGCCTGAAAAATGGTAATTGCGGCACGTTTTCTGAGTAAGTCCATATATGCAGTTATGATATCCGGACCGAGACTATGTACCTCACTTCCCTCGTGTGTCCGGATGCGTTTCTGTCCGCTCTTGTATAACTCGCAGTTCGTACGGTACACATCTTCTTGACCATCTGACCGCCGATG
>JAFTPW010000198.1:0-2612 GCA_017463075.1 Clostridia bacterium | reverse complement strand
TATAATATAAATAGTTTAACGAGGAGTAGCCATTTTTCACTACCATTTTTAAATGGCTGCCAAAAATCCGTGGCGAATTTGCCTCAGACTATCGGATTTTCTTCAAAATTACTGAATTGGGAGCGTATCATATGATTTCTCGTGACGTTACTATCAAGAATAACGTAGGTCTCCATGCAAGACCGGCTACATTCTTCATTCAGAAGGCGAATTCCTACAAGAGCTCTATCTGGGTTGAAAAGGATGACCGCAGAGTAAATGCGAAGAGCCTTCTTGGTGTTCTTTCCCTTGGCATCGTTAAGGGCATGACCATCACCCTCATCGCTGACGGTACCGACGAAGCAGACGCACTCGAGGGTCTCGCAACTCTCGTTGACACCGGCTTCGCTGAATAATTCCGGCAGGCATCGCAAACAATACAACAAACCTGAGCGAAGGTGTGGATCCCTGCACCCTCGCTCAATTTATTATCCGGGAAAAGGAGGCGGATCCGATGGCTGAATTATCGAAAAATATCGAGCATCTCCGCGCAAAATCCGCCGCACTTCCCCGTCAGCCCGGCGTGTACATCATGCAGAACGAGGCGGGCAAGGTGATCTACGTGGGCAAATCCCGATCCCTCCGCGACCGCGTGTCCCAGTATTTCCACGGCGCACACGACGAAAAGACCACGAAAATGGCGTCGTCGGTGCATGATTTCCGGTTCATCACGACGGACACGGAAATGGAAGCGCTGGCACTGGAAAACAGCCTCATCAAGCAGTACACCCCAAAGTACAACATCAAGCTCAAGGACGCAAAATCCTACCCGTACATCCGCATCGACATCAAATCCCAATGGCCGCGGATCACGATGACGCGCAAACGCCTCACAGACGGATCGCTCTACTTCGGACCGTATTCGTCCACATCGACGGTCTACGGTGCCATCGCACAGCTCGAGCGGACATTGAACATTCCCACGTGCAAAAAACGCTTCCCCGAGGACATCGGAAAGGAGCGTCCGTGCGTGTATTACCAGATGGGTCGCTGCATGGGCATGTGTACGGGCAAGGTCTCACCGTCGGAATACCGCGAAGCCATCGACCGTGCGGCGGAAATTCTGCGCGGCGGTACACGGGATGTCATCGTGAAGCTGACGGAACAGATGATGCGTGCGTCGGATGAGCTGGAATTTGAAGAAGCCGCACGGTGCCGGGATGCCATCGAAGCACTCCGCAGGCTCGGTGAACGGCAGAAAGCAGTCGGCTCACCGGACGTGGAATGCGACGTGATCGGACTGAACCTGACCTCCTACGACGGCGGCGACGTGAAATTCCGCGACTGTGCCACGATTTTCTACATCCGGAGCGGATACATCGCGGACAGTGAGCACTTCCTCTTCGGCGGTGACGAGATCACGGCGGTTTCCGAAGAGGACGACAACAGCGCCGACAGCCCGATGCTCGCGTTTGTGTTCTCGCTGTACCAGTCGCGGGAGTACATTCCGCCGGAGATTCTTCTCTCGTTCGAGCTTCCGGAGCATGAGCGGCTTCTGCTGTCCGACTGTCTCTCCGAACGTGCCGAGCACAAGGTCACCATCCGCACACCGAAGAAGGGCGCGTCGAAATACCTCTGCGACATGGCAGTGACCGACGCGGCAAAGCACAGCGAAAACCAGTCCAAGCGCGATAAAAACGACGAACGCACCCTCGCCAATCTCGCTTCCCTGCTGCATCTGGAGGTTCTCCCGGAGCGCATTGAAGCGTACGATATCTCCAACCTCGGCGACGAGCACATCACGGCTGGTATGGTGGTCTTCCAGGACGGCAAGCCGAAGAAGAGCGAATACCGCACCTTTTCCATCAGAACGACCGATTCGCAGGACGACTACGGCTCCATGTCCGAGGCAATCCGGCGGCGCGTCGCTCACATCGGTCAGGAGAACGACAACATGGCGGCGTATCCCGATCTGATCCTCCTCGACGGCGGCAAGGGACACGTGAATGTGATCCGCGAAGTTCTTGCCGGAGAAGGCGTGGACATTCCCGTGTTCGGCATGGTCAAGGACGAGCATCACAAAACCCGCACCCTCACGGACGGGGACGGAGAGATCAACATCGCACGGCAGCAGGACGTTTTCCGCCTCATCTACGGCATTCAGGAGGAAGTCCACCGCTACACCGTCACCCGCATGACCAACGCAAAGCGCAAAACGCTGAAAACCTCATCCCTTGAAAAAATCAAAGGCATCGGTCCCGCAAAATCGAAGGCACTCCACAACCGCTTCAGAACGCTCGCCGCAATGAAAGCCGCATCGGTGGATGAGCTCGCGGATACGCCCGGAATCAGCCGCACCGACGCCGAAGCCATACACCTCCATTTTCATCAGAACAGCAAAGGAGACGAATTATGAGAGTTATTACCGGAACCGCACGGGGTACCAAGCTCGCCGCACTCGAAGGTGAAGTGACCCGTCCGACCACTGACAAAGTAAAAGAAGCCGTATTTTCCATGATCCAGTTCGACATCGAAGGACGCGCCATTCTCGATCTCTTCGCCGGAAGCGGCCAGCTCGCACTGGAAGCGCGTTCCCGCGGTGCGGCTCGTGCAACCATGATCTACCAGTCCAG
>JAFTPW010000197.1:0-8250 GCA_017463075.1 Clostridia bacterium | reverse complement strand
GTCGAACCGATTGAGTCCGGCAAAAAATCCTGACTTCCGGCGAATTTGACGGAAAATCCGCAGTAAAAGAGAAAAATAATTCTCATTCTGACGGAAAAATAACGAAAAAACCGTGCATTTTATGAAAATCTATGCTATAATAAGATAAGGAGAACATTATGAAACTGTTTCTGACAGCAGGCGGACTCGCATCCACGTCCCTCATCCTTACATGCGTCATTGTGCTGGTCGTGCTCACCACCATCATCGTGATCCTGTCCCGGTACCGCAAGTGTCCCGCAGACAAGATTCTCGTCATTTATGGTAAGGTCGGCACCACGCAGGACGGTCAGCAGAGAAGTGCCAAGTGTATCCACGGCGGCGCGTCCTTCATCTGGCCCGTCATCCAGGCGTACGAATACCTCGATCTGACACCCATGTCCATTCAGGTTGACCTGCGCAACGCACTTTCCAAGCAGAACATCCGTGTCGACGTTCCTTCCCGCTTCACCGTCGGTATTTCCACCGAAGTCGGTGTCATGCAGAACGCGGCAGAACGTCTGCTGGGTATGAAGAACGACGAAATCAAGCAGATCGCGGAAGATATCATCTTCGGTCAGATGCGTCTGATCATCGCGACGATGGATATCGAAGAAATCAACTCCGACCGCGACAAGTTCCTCGAAGCCGTTTCCTCCAATGTTGAAACCGAACTGAAGAAGATCGGTCTGAGACTCATCAACGTCAACGTAACCGACATCACCGACGAATCCGGCTATATCGTGGCGCTCGGTCAGGAAGCATCCGCAAAGGCGATCAACGATGCGAAGATCTCCGTAGCCGAAGCGGAACGTGCCGGTGCGATCGGTGCTGCGGAAGCCGACAAGGAAAAGAGAATCTCCGTCTCCAAGTCCAACTCCGAAGCGATCACCGGTGAAAACGAAGCAAAGGCAGCGATTGCCGACTCCGACGCAACCAGACGTGAACGCGAAGCGGAAGCAACCAAGAGAGCAACCGCAGCGGAAAACATCCAGAAGGCGAAGGCTCAGGAAGAATCCTACGAAGCACAGAGAGCGGCAGAAGAAGCGCGTGCTCACTACGAACAGGCGAAGCTCGAAGCCGACGTCATCATCAAGACCGAAATCGAACGCAAGAAGCTCGAGCTTCAGGCAGAAGCGGAAGCCGAACAGATCCGCCGCCGTGCAAAGGGTGAAGCGGACGCTACTCTCATGAAGATGCAGGCAGAAGCGGACGGTATCAAGGCAATGCTCATGAAGCAGGCGGAAGGTTTTGCGGAACTCGTCAAGTCCGCTGGCGGAAGCTCCGATGATGCGGTTCGTCTCATGATCGCCGACAAGCTCGAAGAAATCACCAGAATTCAGGTCGACGCCATCAAGAATCTCCAGATCGACAAGATCACCGTCTGGGATTCCGGTGCGAAGGGGCAGGACGGAAAGGGAACCACCGCGGATTTCATCTCAGGGCTTTACAAGTCCATTCCTCCGCTTTCCGAAATGTTTGACATGGCAGGCATGAATCTCCCCGGTTACCTCGGCGAAAAGAAGCCGGAAGTGACCGCTCCTGATGTTACGGGTAATACAGACAGCGCAGTCTGATATTATACATCATTTTTCAGAAAGGACCGTCCGGTGCGGTAGTACGGCAGACTGCACACGGGCGGAGGACAATCGTATGGCAAAGAAAAAAGCACCCGTTGACAAGAATGCCGCCTTCAAAAACGGCATGAACATTGAGCGCACCAAGCACGCCGCTGTGCAGGGCTGTATTCTGCTGGCGTTCCTGTGCGTATGCGCCGTATTCTCGTACATCGTTTCCATGATTCCCGCAGGTCTGTTCGGCGTTGCAATCGCAAAGGACAATACCACCAACCAGACCGTTTATGACATCCAGAACATTGTTCTCGCAGTTCTCTGCATCGCGGTCGTCACCATCGGCGGCAATATTTTCGCAAAGAAAACCGGCGAAGCGGATGCGGAATATGTATTCCGTGAAGGTCTCGAACGCAAGCTGGATATGCGGTATCTGACCATCTCCGTTGTCATTGCGGCAGTCGCTTATTTCCTGATGTACGCTGTTATCAACATCGATTTCTTTGCCGGCGCGGGACGGTACATCGGTATCTTCCTCACCAGAGCGGAACGCAACATCAATGAAGGCATCAAGGTCGGAATCGGACTCCGCACCATCGCCATGCTGATCTGTATGGTATTCATCACTCCCGCACTGTTCAAGGGTGTGAAGGACGGCTGGAACTCCAAAATGGAAGACCTGACCGACGGTGAAGAGGAAGAAAGACGCAAGGCGGAAGAACGTGCCGCAAGCGAAGCGGAATTCCAGGAAAGAGCCGCAATCGCCCGCAGAAAGAGAGACTGATTTTACCTGTCCTCAACTGAAAACGTAACTGAATGAATAATGCCCCTTGGATGCGTCAAAACATACAAGGGGTGATTTCATTGATACGGAAAACGGAATATGTATGCGTGTTCCTCACCGGCGGGATCGTGTACAGCATGCTGGAAATGCTCTGGCGCGGCTATACTCACTGGAGCATGACGGTCGCCGGCGGACTTTGCTTTCTGATGATTCATCTGCTCAATCAGCGGATGCATGACCGGGATATCCTTCTGCGATGCCTCATCGGGTGTCTCATCATCACGGGAGTGGAGTTTTTCGCGGGTGTGATCGTGAATCTGTGGCTGGGACTGGACGTGTGGAACTACTCCGGCATGGCTTACAACCTTCTCGGACAGATCTGCCCGGCGTTCTCTCTGATGTGGTTTCTCATCAGCTTTCCCGCGTGCGCTCTGTCGGGACTGTTCCGGAGATTCTTCACCGCACTGGAAAGGCGCGAGAGAATCCCTGCTTAAACGGGAGAAATCCCGTACATAGAAGCGACGCAACCGAGCTTTGCTTGACAAAAGACGGTATGTGCATTACAATGAATACAGAAATCCCGGAAAATGACAAAACCCGCGGGGCAGTGCGGGCTCGTCATATATGGATTCGGCGGTGCGGGAAAGCCCCCGCGGGCAGGTTCGGCAATTTGGAAACTGTGGTTCATGCTGTTTCCCACGACCTTCCGCTTCGCTGATATTCGTATGCCATTCCGATGTCAGCGGATTTTGTACTGTAATCTCAGATTGTCCGCGATCATGGCGATGAATTCGCTGTTCGTCGGTTTGCCGCGGCTGTTCTGGATGGTGTAGCCGAAGTAGGAGTTGAGCGTTTCGACGTCCCCTCGGTCCCACGCAACCTCAATCGCATGCCGGATTGCACGTTCCACGCGGGAAGTGGTCGTGTCGTACTTCTTGGCAACGGACGGATACAGGATTTTCGTCACCGAATTGATGATGTCCCCGTCGTGGATCGCCATGAGAATCGCCGTACGGAGGTACTGGTATCCCTTGATGTGCGCGGGAACGCCGATTTTGTGGATGATCTTCGTCACCTGCGTCTCAATGTCGTAGTTGAGCTGTGTGTCATCGTTGGTGTCGCCGGGGGTCAGCTTCATCGAACGCCGGTTCTTGAGGATGGTCTCGCATCCGCTGATGAGCGTTTCGTATTCCACGGGCTTTGCCAGACAGAGCGACGCGCCGCTGCGGTTTGCTTCCATCATCACGGAAGGCGTGTTCACCTGTGTCAGCAGAACGAAGGATTCTTCCTTCCGTGAACCGCGGATCAGCGCGATGCCGTCCACGCCGTCGAGCCACATATCCGCAATCACAAGATCGAATTTCTCCATATTCATAAGCCGCTCGGCTTCCGTTCCGTTTTTGACCGGCGAAACCTTGGCTCCCTTTTCCACAAGAAGCTCGCGCAGCCGTTCCCTGATCTCCCGGTTTTCGTCCGCAATCAGAATTTTTGAGTCCTTTATCATTTTCCGTACTCTGCCTTTCTGTATTTATATGTTACTGTAAATTATTACCAACTCACGGTAGCCATATTTTACCATAAAACGGAACGAATTGCAAGACCTGAGCCTGAAGAAATATTACCAAAAATTAGCAGATATTCTTGTCAGGAATACACATTGACCTGTCGAATTTTAAAACTATCGAGGAGGGAATATGCCTCATAAATCATTGCTGTGGAACAAGCCGCTGACCGAATGCGCATCCATCCCGGAAACCATCCCGCGCAGAACGCTCGATGACGTGATTCTCACCGGGGATTTCAAGGGAGACACGCTGTCCCTGCTGTGCAAGCCGTGCTCTGCGGAAGAAATTCCGGTACGTCAGAAGATGATCCGGTATGCATCGGAAAAGGAAGAATTCCGCACGATTCTGACGCAGATCCACTCGGAAATCAGTGAACTGAGCCGTTTGTGCGGATTTTTTGACCGATCGGAGATCGAAGAGGAGCGGATTCTGCTGTTCCTGCCCGTCATGAAGCGGTATTTTGCCCTGACGAAAACCATGACCGCACTGGAAGATTACGACGGCAGAGCGGGAGAGATCGGCGCATGCTTCCGGAAGATACGTGAAAACGACGCGTTTCTGGCGGCTGAAAAACGGTGCGCCGATATCCTCGCTGTCCGGCAGAGCGGCATGATGCTGACCGTGTCCGGGTCGAACATTCATGCACACGAATGCACCGCTTCGCTGAAATCAAAACTGGAAGAAATTTACCGCAGGCTGGATATGGACGACGCCATTCCGACAGAGAAGCATCCGACCCGCGCGACCCCGTCCGTCGTCATGGGATACACCGGCGTTTACAGGGGATTTCTGGAAACCGCACGGGGATTTTACAACGCATACCGCGCCGGATTTCTGGAAGGAGACGGGAATCTTCGCGTGCTGTTCGGGTATGAGAGCGAGATCGCGTTCCTGCTTGAGATCGGTGCGTATTTCCGCAAGCTCGCGGATGACGGCTACCCGCTGACGTATCCTGCGGTGTCAGAGGAGCGCGAGATGATCCTATCCGGACTGGTCGACGCATCCCTTGCCAAGCGCGGCGTGAACGGCTCCGGGGTTGTCCCGAATGATGTGCACATGGAGGACAGGGGCGGAGAACGTCTGAATTTCTACATCCTCAGCGGTGCGAACGGCGGCGGCAAAACCACATATCTGAGAGCCTGCACCCTCGCCGCGCTGTTTTTCGTCACCGGCTGTCCCGTTGCGGCGCGATCCGGCAGAATGATGGCGTTTGACAACATTTTCACGCATTTTCCCGCCAATGAGAGCTTCGAGAGCGACGGACGATTCGCCAACGAAACCGCACGCGCGGACGAAATCACGGAGCAGGCGACAAAAAATTCCTTTGCTGTGTTCAACGAAACCTTTTCGGGAACCGACGAAAAAAAGAGCGAGGAGTATTCCTCTCGTCTCGCACACACCATGGCAAATCGCGGAACCTTCGGCATCTACGTGACCCACATCCACTCGCTCACCGGCGGGGACATTCCGACCCTTGCCGCAATGATCGACGAAAACGACGAGAACCGGCGCACCTACAAAATCCGAAGAGTCGGCGCGACTGCCAGCTCATTTGCGGCGGATATTCTCGAGAAATACGGACTGGACGCGGAGTCTCTTGCAAAGAAAATCCGGCTGACGGGAGGTGACAGAAATGTCTGACAGACTGACAATTTTATGGAACAAGCCCCGCGGTGTGCTCTCGCGTGAAGAAAAAGACGCAGGCATGGCAGTGATTCAGGACTTGCAGATTGACCGTGCCTTCCGCCGCATCTGCCCCGACACCATGCTCCGCGAAGCGTTTCTCTCCGTTCTGCTGACACCGCTGACCGATGAAAACGAAATCGCCGCGCGTGTGAAGGTTGTACAGGAATTTGCTGAAAAGCCCGCACTGCTTGACAGGCTGACCGAGCTGATCCGGCGGCTGATGATGGTGAAAAATTCGTGGGATTCCGAGCGGTCACGGCTGTTTGCATCGCGCAGAGTGAATCCGCAGGACAAGAGTCTGCTTCTGTGGACGTCCCGCGAAACACTGGTGCTGACCGCGCATTTCGTCCGCATCGCGCTGATGAACATCCGGGAGATCCACGAAACGCTGAACATGTTCGGTGCGGTCGACGGATGGCTCGGACGACTGAAAAACGCGGCATACCCGATCGGAGCGTCGCTTGATACGGATGAGCTGATCGCGCTGTGTGAAAAGCTGGAGAAGCATCTCGCAAACGCGCATACGTACGAAATCGAATTCGACTGTGACGACGAGCTGCGGATCACGGCACCGTTCCTGCGGGAGTTCAGGTTCATCCGCGTGGCAGAAAAACAGCAGAAGAAAGGCAAAAATCCGCTTCTGTCCCTGTTTGACAAGTCTTCGAAGCAGGATACCACAGCGGAAAAGAAAGCGGAAACCGAAGTTCTGCCGGAAATGGATGTGCCGATCCCGGGCATGGAGCTGGAATGGGGACTGGAAACCTCCGCCAAAGCCGTGCAGGAGCTTGACCGGTACCTGACATCATTCCTGCGCACCCTGATTGACAAATTCAGCGGACTGGAGGAAGAGCTGTACTTCTGCAAGGCAGTCCTGATGCACATCGACCGGCTCGCGGAGCGGAACGTGAAGGTCATCTTCCCGGAGTTCCTCCCGGCGGAAGAAAATACGCTGGTGATGAAGGAGGTGTCCGACCTGCTTCTGCTGACCGAGAGCATGAGCGTGCTGTCCGTGGTGCCGAACGATGTGTCCTGCATCGGCGAAGGCTCGGGTACGCTCGTCACCGGAAAGAACAACAGCGGCAAGACCGTCTATCTGCGCTCCATCGGAACGGCGGTGCTTCTCGCGCAGTGCGGACTCCCGATTCCGGCACAGTCTGCGGTCATCAGCGTCCGCCAGGCGGTCTACACCACATTCGCAAAAGCGGAAGGAGAGCTGGTTCCGCTGTCATCCGCCGGACGATTCGAGGAAGAAGTGGCACAGCTGGCGTCGATACTCGCTCAGGTCAGACCGGGCTCGCTTCTTTTGCTGAACGAAACCTTCCAGACCACGGCATACGACGAAGGTGCGGACGGCATGTACCACATTCTCGCGTATCTTTCGTCCATCGGCTGCGGATTTATCTTTGTCACGCACCTGATGAAGCTGAAGGAGCTGTATAAAGGGCGCACGGACATCCGCATCATGAAAACGAGCGATGACCCGAGAACGCGGTATAAACTGAATATCGAATCCAATTAACGAAAAACGCGGGCACTCCGTCAAACTGACAGAATGTCCGCGTGATTTTTATGCTCTTTTACCATAGACACGCTCGCCGTCATGCCGCTCCAGCAGAACCGGAACGATCTCACGGTGATATGCCGCAGTGTCTTCGGCGACGGTTTCGATGAAGTGTTCGCTGTGACCGGTGACCTCGTCCGCGTATTTCTCAACCAGCAGATACACCGGATTCTCCCGATGCGCCGCGACATAATCGTCCAGCAGCTCGTTTTTGATCCGTTTTCCGACAGCTTCCAGACGGCTGAGACGATCCTTCTTCACGTTTTCCGCCACCTGATCGGGCATCACTGCCGCCTCCGTACCCGCACGCTTGGAATACGGGAAAATGTGCAGATGCATGAACCGCGCATCCTCACAGAACGACACGGTGTCAGCAAAGTCTTCTTCCGTCTCACCGGGGAATCCGACGATCACGTCCGCAGAGAGCGTCACATCCGGAATCGCATCTTTCAGCCGGTGAATCGCGTCCAATGCCATGTCCCGGTTGTACTTGCGGCGCATCTTCGCCAGTGTCCGGCTGCATCCGCTCTGGATGGACAGATGGAAATGCGGCAGGAGCTTCGGAATTGCCGACACAATCTCAAGAAAATGCGGCGTGAGTACCGTCGGGTCAAGCGATCCGAGACCGATCCGCTCGATGCCGTCGATTTCTGCAACATCCGCGATCAGGGAAGCGAGGGCATATCCGTACGGCTGACGGCTTTCGAAATCCAATCCGTAGGCGGCGGTTTCAATCCCTGTCAGAATCACCTCGCGGCATCCGTTTTCCGCAAGCGCGGTGATTTCGGCGAGAACCGTCTGAGGAGCCTTGGAGCGAACCGGGCCGCGCGCCGTCGAGATGATGCAGTATGAACAGCGGTTGTTGCATCCGTCCTCGATCTTCACGTACGAGCGTGTCCGCATGGGTGTCACCACGGTCATTTCCACGGCACTGCGGTCATCCGGCGGCAGAACGGCGTTGGTTTCACCTGCGTAGCTGTCTACGAGCAGGTCGAGAATCTTCTTCGGAAGGGAAGCCTTGCCCCCGTTGCCGCGTACGAAAACCACGTTGGACAGCGCACAGGC
>JAFTPW010000196.1:0-2762 GCA_017463075.1 Clostridia bacterium | reverse complement strand
GCGATTTCTGAAAGGATCCGATCAGATGAAGAAACTAATTTGGATACTGCTCGCGGGAATGCTTCTTCTGGCAGGCTGCGGACAGGAGACACCGGCGGAAACAGCGGAGACGAACGAAACCGCACCTGCGGAGACGGAAAAGCTGCCCATGTTCACCGATGCAGAGGAAGCCAAGGCGAAAATCCGTGAGCTGTGCGGGATCAGCCTGATGCAGGATCTGCTGGAACCGGAAGGGTACAACGCATTCACGGCTCTGGCGGAGGAAGGCGAGCTGCTTCTGGCACAGGAGAATCCGGATGATGCCGAATGCTGTGCGCTGGCGGAAGAGCTGGTCAACGCCTATAAAGCTGTCGAATACCTTCGCGGCGACGTTCCGCGTGTTTATCTGAATACCTATTCGCCCACACCCAACTACGCCGAAGATTCTGCCGTTTCGTATGACGGGAATCCCGACGACACAACAACCGCACTTGCCGTGGACGGTGACAGCAAAACCTACTGGCTGTCCGACGAAACCGAAGCGCACTGCCTGACCTTTGACTGGGGCAGAATCCGCGAAATCGGCTATGTCGTTGTCGAATGGGGCAAGGGAGCGGCAAAGAACTACGAAATTGACCTGTCCGAAGACGGCGAAAACTGGACAACCGTCCGCGTCGTGGAAGACGGTGCGAAATACAAGACCCAGGGACTCACGCTTGACACAACGGTACGTGCCCGGTATATGCGCATGCGTATGCTGACTGCGTCGTCGATGCCGTATCAGCTCGAGGAAGTCGGCGCGTATCTGAGTAAGCCCGAGAAAGCGGCAAGCATCGGCACAACTTACAGGGAAGCCGAAGTCGTGATCGTTGACAGGGCAGGCGGCAAATATCCCGTCATCTCCGAAACCGTTCAGGTCAAGGTGCGCGGCAACTCCACTGCCAATACGGTCAAGAATCCCTACAACATCAAGTTTGAAAACAAAAAGACCATTCTCGGAATGAAGGGCACCCGAAAATGGTGTTTGCTCGCCAACCTGTTTGACAAAACTCTGATCCGCAACAAGCTGGCATATGATTTTGCGGCAATCGCGGGCGTCACTCCCGAGCTGAAGAGCACCTTCGTGGAAGTCTACCTCGACGGGGATTACAAGGGATGCTATCAGCTGACAATGCCCGTCACGGACGGTACGGTGGACGTTGAAGTCGAAAAGGGCGAAATGCTCCTTGAGAGAAACGGCTACTACAACCTCGAGGCGGCAGGATCGGTCTTCAACTACACGCCCATCGCCGGTATCCGCTTCGTTCCCATTGCACCCGAGCACGGTCAGGAAACCGAGGAACAGAAGCACGCGATCAAGATGCTGCTCAAGGAAGCGGAATTCGCGTGCATTTCCGGCGACCGGGAGAGAGTGGAGGGCATTCTTGATATCGACTCCTTCGTGAACATGTACATCTGCGAGGAGCTGATGAAGGACATTGACATTTTCCACGGCTCGACGTATTTCTACTATAAGAACGAAAAGCTCTACTCCGGCCCGATCTGGGATATGGACCTGAGCATGGGCAATGTCTCCTTTGCGGAAGGCGCCGCGGACTCGAAATACGCGAAGTACCACAACTCGATCCACGGACTGGAGAAGTACGGCAACGGCAAGCGCAACGACAGCACCACGGGCAACTGGGCGACGGTCGATTTCTATGATCCGCTCATGGAAGCGCGCTGGTTCCGTGATCTCGTGAAGGAGCGCTACACCGAGCTGATTCCTGCGATTGAAACCATGTACGCGGACGGCGGCATGATTGACAGCTACATCGAAGAGTTCGGCGACGCATTCCTGCGCAACTACGAGCTCGGCGGATACAGCCTGACGACGAAGTACTTCTTCTGCGAATACGACAATCCGAGCGCGGACTACATGGAAAACGTGCAGTACCTCAAGGACTGGCTCAGGGCGCGTGATACATGGATCCGATCCGATCTCGGAATTGAGTAATCACGCATTGCGGTTGCGGAACTGCGTCGGCGAGATGTTCTCGTGGTAGTTGAAGAATTTGTAGAACTGCTGTGCGTTCTCGAATCCGATGGCGGCGGCAATTTCCTCCAGCGACATTTTCGATGAGATCAGAAGATGCTTCGCCGCGCTGATTTTCTTCCGGTCGATGTACTTCTTGATGCTGATCCCGTAGCACCGCAGGAACTGCTTGGAAATGTAGTCGCGGTTGTATCCGAGGTGGTCGCAGATGGAATCCACCGTGATGGGATTGTTGATGTTGTTGTTGATGTAGTTCATCGTCTGTTCCATCAGCGGGAAGGTGCTGCTTCCGGCAGAGAGGAACCGCTTCACCTCATGCAGCAGGGAGAGGAAGAGAATCTCGCACTGGTTTTCTTCCTGACCGATGCAGGAGCGGGCGTCATACAGCCTCTTGGCAAGCTCTTCGATGAAAATATTGTTTCCGTTGAGCGGAATTTCGGTACGGTCCGGGATGTCAATCTTCGTTGCGTTAAAGGAAACCGTGTAAAACTCGCACGGCATGTCGGAGGTTTTGTAGCCGGATACGGTGCTGAACTGGCGGATGTAGAAAAAGCTGTTCCTGCGGATCGTGTATTGGGTATCGTTCACGGCCAGATACAGCTCGCCCTTGAGCAGAAAGATCATCTGATCCGCGGGCAGAAAGCGCTCTCGGTGAATCCAGTTTTTCTTGACGTCGGTATAGGTGATACCGCAGACCTCGAGGGTGTTCAGGACTTCTGTTTTGTCGTATCCGGGACCGTTAATCAAG
>JAFTPW010000195.1:0-3627 GCA_017463075.1 Clostridia bacterium | reverse complement strand
TCCAGACACCTTCGATCATGTTGAGCTGATGTACCGGACGACGGACAGATATGTCATGCCATACTACAAATTCTATGTGCGTATTGAAGAAGGAGACAACTGCAACTTCGAAGGAGAAAAGATGTGGGCAATTTACTACGTCCCCGCTGTATCTTCGGAATACCTCGACGAATCCACGTTCTGGGACGGCTCCTTCAACTGAACACAAAAAATCCGCTTTTCCCTCATGGGATCGGCGGATTTTGTTTGATTCATCACTTCCCGAGAATCTGATCGAACAGCTTTGCGCATCCGATGGTCGCGGCGGGCGTCATGACGTCGGAGGTCAGTTTTCCGTCGGCGAGACAGCGGATGACCTCGCGGATTTCGTAGACGAAGCCGTTGCCGTTCGGGAATTCGGAGGTGAACTCCTCGACGTGACGGCGTCCTGCGTCAAAGCGGTCTGCGCGGGTGCCTTCGTGTCCGTTGATCTCGATGATGCCGCCCGTTCCGGTAATGCTGAAGAAGCATCTCGGCGCACAGGAGACACTGCACTCGATCACGGCGTCTGCCGAAGGATAGCGGAGCAGCATTGTGACGGAGGTATCGACTCCCGTGACGGGATGACGGCGTACCGATGCCATGGCGCTCTCCACGGGCTCTCCGATGAGGCGGGTCAGAATTTCGATCGGGTAGACGCCGATGTCGTACATGGCACCGCCGGCGAGCGCGGGATTGAGAATGCGGCTTTCGAGGTTGTTTCCGCCGTGGAATCCGATCGCTCCGTGCGCGGTGATGACGTCTCCGATGGCACCTGCGGCGATCCATTCCTTCGCCTTCACGATGGCGGGCAGGAAGTTCGACCACATCGCTTCCATGAGAAACACGCCTTTTTCCCGTGCGAGGGCAAAGATTTCGCGTGCTTCGGCTTCGGTGAGAACCATTGGCTTTTCGCAGAGGACATGCTTGCCCGCCGCGATTGCCTGACGGAGGTTGTCCGCGTGGAAATTGTGGGTCGTTGCGATATAGACGGCGTCAATGTCGTCGCGCGCAAGCATTTCGGCGTAGTCTCCGTATGCGGAGGGAATCCGGTTTCTGTCGGCGAATGCCTGTGCGCGGTCGGCGGATTTGCTGGATACTGCCGCCACGGTCACATCAAAGCCGTCCTCTTCCCGGACTAGCCGCACCGCATCGGCGAATTTGTTGGCAATACCGCCTGCTCCCATGATTCCGAATCGAAGTTTTTCCATATCCGGTGCTCCTTTCGTATATTGTCCTGTTTATTCGTTTGCCAGTGCGCAGAATTCTTCCACTCTTTCGGCGAAGGATTGAAGTCCGGCTTCCCAGAAGGATTTATCGGTCAGATCAATGCCGGCAATCTTCGCGCATTCTTCCACGTCGGTGACACTCGTTGCACGGAGCATCGCTTTGTAAACGGGAACGAAATCCGCGCCGGTTTCTTTGTATTTTGCGTACAGTCCGCGTGCAAACAGACCGCCGAACGCATAGGGGAAGTTGTAGAAGCTGAGTCCGCCGCTGTAATAATGTCCCTTGACGAGCCACATGTACCTGTGAAGCGTGGACAGACCGTCGCCGTATGCCTTCTTCTGTGCGTCGAGCATGAGTTCGCACATTCTGTCGGCGTTCATGAATTCCGCGGGACGTGCTTCAAAGACGGAGGCTTCAAAGGTATAGCGGGAGTAGATGTCGCAGATGATCTGGCAGGCGTCCTGAAGCTGGCTTTCCATGAGCGCGAGCTTGGTGTTTCTGTCGTCGGCTTCCGCGATTGCGGTTTCCATGACGAGCACTTCGTTGAACGTGGACGCGGTTTCCGCAACGGGCATGGAGTAGCCCTGATTGAGGATGTTGTGGCAGAAGACCTGACGGTCGTGGAAGGAATGTCCGAGCTCGTGCGCAAGGGTGACGATATCGCTGAACGATCCGTCGAAATTGGTGAGTACGCGGCTCTGATGTGCGCTGGGAACACCGCAGTCGAATGCACCGCCGACCTTGCCTTCACGCGGGTAGAAGTCGATCCACGCTTCGTCAAACGCGGCTTTCACCATGTCGTGCAGTTCGGTGTCAAACTTGCCGAAGATATTCAGAAGGTACTCCTTCGCGTCCTCAACGGTGTATTTTTTGTCAGCCGATCCCACGGGTGCGAACAGGTCATGCCACGGGAGTCCGCCTTCGTGACCGAGCAGTTTCGCCTTCGCACGGAGATACTTGTGGAACACGGGCATGTACTCTTCCATCGCGGAGAGGAGCGCGTCGAGGGTTTCCCGCTTCATCCGGGAGGTGTACAGGGATTTCGCCAGCGGAGATTCGTAGCCGCGCAGTTCGCATTCGTTGAGCACCTGCAGCTTGATGCTGTTGAGCGCAAACGCCACGGATTCGTCGATCTTTTCGCACGCGGCGAGTTCCGCTTCGTATGCGGCTTTTCTCACGGCGGGATCGGGATCGTAGGCAAGATTGCGGACGGCGGGAAGCGTGATTCTGTCCCCGTTGTAATCGACGGCGAGGGAGCTTGTCAGACTGCTCTGCAAATCACTCCACGCGGACGCACCGGAGATACTCATTTTCGCGAACAGGGTTTCTTCCTTGTCGGAGAGAAGGTATCTGCTGTCCTTTTTGATGTTGGTGAGAAGATAGCGGAATTCTTCCAGTGCGGGCTCTTCTGCGATCACGGCGTCGATGTCAGCCTGTGCGATGCGGCTCTGGATGAGGGTATCGGCAGCGGCAGTCACGCTGAGCTTCGCCATGAGCTGTCCCTGAATGCTTGCGGCGTCGGTATCCCCTGTGTTTGCGGAATAGCGGAGATTTGCGTAGATGAACAGCTTTTCCACGATTTCGTTCATCTTCACGCCGCCGTCGAGATAGGCTCTGATGACCTCGGTGTCGGACATCGTACCCATGTTTGCGGCAAAATTGTTCACCTCTGCGATAAGGGTGTCGAGGGTATTGATATCGTTTTTGAATGCGGGATCGTCGAATCCGTTGTAGAGGATGGAGAGATCCCAGGTTCTGTCGGTTACAGACATAAATAATGCTCCTTCTGCGGTATTTTTACTGCATTATACCACAAAAAGAGCCTTGTTGCAAGAGGTTTACATATATCCGCCGTCGGCTTCGGGGAAATCCATGGCCGTCTCAAGCTGTTCCTGAAGTTCGCACAGATACCGCAGGAATGCATCGCAGTTTTTCGTCATGGGATTCTTGATGCCGAGTCCGGAAACGTTTCCGAGTACGAGATATTCCCTGCCGTCTATCGTGAAATATACCTGAAAACTGGTATTCGGAGATACACTGGATACCGGAGCGTCACCACCGAGAATTCCCTGCGGTGTGATCTCCTTATCAATCGACGCCATGTCGCATTCCACCAGCTTCGCGTAAATCTCCTGCATCATCTCATCGGTCGGCTCAAACTGTTTTCCGAAGATGCCGTCGCGGATGAGATCCTTCTGAATGTACCCGTCGTAGGTGTCGAAAATGTTCTTCTGCGTCACGTCGACCCACATCTCAAACCGGATATCAAAATCCTCCGGCATGGTCTCCGGGTATGGACTGCGCTTCACCCGTTCGTATGCAATCTCACCGGCGTCGGTCAGGGTGATGATATAGTCGTACAGCTCGTCAAATTCATAG
>JAFTPW010000194.1:0-8699 GCA_017463075.1 Clostridia bacterium | reverse complement strand
TGGGCAGAATTCCGATTGCCGACTGTACACAGACACCGCCGAGGATGGCGAATTTGTCCGCGTAATTGTCGAGCCACAGATCGTAGGACATGCCCGCGCTCTCCTGCCACGGATGCACGACGTCCAGACCGAGTTCGACGATGCCGTCGGTGACTTTCGCAACGCATCCGTCGGAATGCAGGCTCACGAAACAGCCGCGCTCATGCACGTGATCCGCAACGGTTTTCATATTCGGGAAAATGAGCTCCCGCCACAGTTTGGGTGAGAACATCAGATCCTTCTGCGCGCCCCAGTCGTCGGAGATGTGGATCATGTCCACGCCGCGCTCGATGCATCGGTCAGCGAATTTCAGCGTCCATTGTGCCTGCCGGCGGTAGAGTTCCGCGAGCTCATCCGGGTACATGGCGAGGTAGAGCAGCTGATTCTCGATCCCGAAGATGCCGTTGAACTGCTCAAAAAAGCCCGGCGTCTGGATGTAGCAGAATCTGCCGCGCTGTTTGTGGAACGCAAGGGCAGCTGAGACGCTGTTGTAGGAGTCGTACACGTCCGGGTCGGTGAAAATGTCCTCGTCAAGGAGAAGATCCGGCGTCAGTTCTTCGTTTTCCGCGCGGAGCCGTTTGATGACGTCCTTCCGGAATGCGCCGGGACCCGCAAACAGATGCGCCGCGTCAAATTCGTATTTGTCTTCAAACGCCGCAACCGAGCCGTATTCCGCGGTGATTTCGTCCGAGAGATTTGCGCTGACCCAGCCGTAGATGGGCTGACGGTCGGTTTCCTGTCCGAGAATGGTGCGTCTTACACGTTCTGTACTGTTCATATGTCACCTCAATATTCTTTCACTTCAATTCCGAAGAGATTACCGTACCGCTTTGCCGCATCGATGTCACCCGCACGCCAGCTTCTTTCGCCGAAATACAGCTGACCGGGGTCTTTGGCGATGTCGATGGGACGTCCGTCGGGCTTCTGTGTCCACGAAATCAGCTTCTTGCCGGACGCAAGGATTTTCGAGAGCAGCTCGTCCCAGTTCCGGCGTTCAGGTTCACCCGCACCGGGTACCCACTGAATCCCGCGGATGCCGTCGATGGCGAGGATGGAATCGAGATGCGGAATCTGTCCGACGCCGTCCATGTGGTACACGGCATTGGTCAGTCTCGCCGACGACGAAGCCAGCTCAGGGGCAGTAAAGGCGTCAAACATGTCCGGTCCGATCATATAGGAGAAGTCGGACTGGAGAATATACCCGGGCTTTTCGCCGTACATGTGGTACCAGTCGGTGTATCCTTCCGCTTCCGGTGCCATGATTCCGCTGAATTTATCGTAATACACGAACCACAGCTCCTGAATTTCACGGATGCAGCGGAGCACTTCGTCCGGCGCGTCGTAGAGATCCATCAGGAGGTTTTCAGCACCCCGGAAGCTCTGAAGCACATCGAGAACGCCGCCCATGTCCACCATGCCGACGACGACTGCGCCGTGCCACTTTTCCATGGCGGCTTCGAAGAGATTCAGCACGCGGCGGTAGTTCGGGTTGGTTTCGTCAAACTCAAAGTGGAGCTCCTCAATCGGGATATCCTCGCGCGGCGGCTTGAACCACACAGTCGAGGGCGCACCGATGGGAGTACATCCGAGGAATGCCGCCAGAGTGCCCGGGCCGAAAGCTGTGGTCTGAAAATACGGGAACGCGTCTCCGTGCCAGCGGTGCGTCGTCAGTCCGGCGTGATGGGACTCGACAAACTGCCGCGGATCGATGGAAAAATCCCATGCTGTGGGAAAGGAAAGATGCGGCCCCTGAGACGGCGGTACAGCGGATTCATGCCCATGCGTCACAATGGGAACAATCGGGCGATCCAGTTCTCCTGCCCACCATTTCCGGTAGGTCTGCCGCAGAATCTCGTACTGTTCATGACTGAAATGAATTGACATAGCCGGTACCGTCCTTATCGTTTTTTTCATTATATCACAGCCCATACCGGCAAGTCAATAAGCGCATCCCCGAAATTTCTGTCGGAAATTCACAGAAACGCTCTTTACAATCCGGCACAATCAGGGTATAATGGTATAAAATATTACTTCATTCTCCGAAAGGAAACCTATCATGAAAAAGTACATCGTTCTTCCCGTCAATGATGAAAAGCCCACGAAGCACTGCTTTCTCTGTGCAGGCGAAACGCTTCTCGAGGACTTCACCATCGCGCTTGACTGCGAAACACCCCGTGTGGATGTGTACATTGACGTAACCCGTTTCGGTGACGCGGAACTGACCCTGACCGATGAAGACGGCAATGTGGTTCCGTACAGGACCGCTGACCGTCATCCCACGATCGAAGAAATTCCCGGCGGTGATGTTCTCCGTCCCGCGGCACATTTCACCACCACCATCGGCTGGATCAACGACCCTAACGGCATGATTTACGCGGGCGGCAGATACCACCTCTTCTATCAGCACAACCCCATGGGCGTCAATTGGGGCAACATGACATGGGGTCACGCCGTATCCGAAGATATGGTTCACTGGACTGAGGTCGGCGACGCTCTCTTCCCGGATGAAACCGGCACCATGTTCTCCGGCAGTGCGGTCTGCGATGAAAGAAACGTATCCGGACTCGGCGAGGGCGCGATTCTCCTGTTCTACACCGCGGCAGGCAGAAACAGCGAGCTGTCGAAGAATGCACCCTTCACCCAGTGCCTCGCGTACTCCACCGACAACGGCGAAACCTTTACGAAGTATGAAAAGAACCCCATCATCCCGCACATCATCGGCGGCAACCGTGACCCCAAGGTTCAGTGGTCCGACGAGCTGGGCAAGTACACGCTCTCCCTCTACCTCGACGGTGTGGATTACTGCATCTTCCAGTCCGACAACCTCCTCGACTGGGAAAAGATCGCGGATGTCAAAACTCCTCTCGACAACGAATGCCCCGACTTCTATCCCCTGCCCATCAATGGCGGCGTGAAGTGGGTCTTCTCCGGCGCGCATGACAGCTACATCATCGGCGAAATCAAAAACGGCACCTTCGTTCCCGAACAGGATAACCTTCCCTATCACATCGGACCCGGATGCTCCTACGCGGCTCAGACCTTCTCCGGCACCGGTGACAGACGCATCAAGATGCCGTGGGGTCAGAACCGTGCTCCCGGTGCGGTGTTCAACTCTCAGATGGGCATTCCGGTTGAAATGTTCCTGAAAAACGTGGACGGCACCATCCGCCTCGGCTCTCTTCCCGTCAAGGAAACCGAGCTTCTCGAATGCGCCGCATGGAACTGCGATGCATTGGAAACCAAAGGCGCGCAGATTTCCCTCGGCAAGCCCGTTGACAAGGCGGCACTCCGTGTGAAGATGGAGATTGATCCCGCATCCGACGACTTCACCTTCTCCTGCTTCGGCATGGAAATCAAATTCAGCCCGAAGAACAACACCTACACCCACGGTCCGTGCACCGCTCCGCTCAGCTACGACGGCGAAATGAACGTCGACATGATCTTCGATACCCTCGGCGCGGAAATCTTCGCTGACAACGGTCTCGTCTACTCCACGATCGGTCAGGTTGCCGACAGATCCGGTCTCATCGGCATCGCATGCGAAGGATATGCAAAGCTGAAAGTGGACTACACCGCTCTGTCCATGGATAAGGACGAAAAGGTTGTCTGGTAAATCCCCGTAAAATACAGAATCACCCCTGAGTTTTCCGCTCAAGGGTGATTTTTTTGCGTTATGAACCCGCGCGTTCGATGATTTCGTCCTGCATGTCGTCGGAAAGCTGTCCGAAAACGGCACTGTATCCGCAGACGCGCACAATGAGATCGGGATGCGTTCCCTTGGCTTGCCGTTCCTCGATCATGGTTTCACGGTCGGCGGTGTTCGGCTGGAGAACGGGAATTTTCAAGGCAATGCATGCGCGGATGTAGTCGGTCAGAGCCTTGTGCGCCGCTTCGCTGTCGGTGACGGTCACGGGAAGCGCAATATCAAACATGCCCACGTCGTTGAAGTCCGCTCCGGTGAGAACCGCCATCGACTGCGCCGCCGTGGTCAGATCGGGCAGGGATGCCATGTTCATCTGGCGGGAGAAGGGCTGATTTGCGAGCCGTCCGTCCGGGGTAGCCGCCGTTGCTCTGCCGAGGGACTGGAAGAGATAGTACGTGAAGAGGGAGGTGCGCCACTCAATCCCCTGCGCGTTCACGATTCCGCGGGAAACCCCGGCGAGCTTATCCGCGAGGTCAGAGGCGAATGCGTCGGCGGTGTCGGAATGCCCGAATTTATTTTCGCTGCTCAGGAGTCTGCGGCGGAGCATTTCGTCCCCGTCAAAATTCCGGCTGACTGCGGCGAGAAGATCGCTGACCGTCCCGGTTTCGTATGCATCGCGGAGACTGAGCAGGCTGTCGCAGAGCGTGCCGAATCCGACGAGGGAGAGGGTCTTGTGGTTGTACCGTGCGCCGCCTTCGGTCATGTCGCGTCCGTGCTTCACGCAGTCTGCTGTAAACGACGAGAGCATCGGCTCGGGGCAGATTCCGGCATGCACGGCTTCAAACGGCGCGAATTCCTCCGCAATCACGCGGATGTACGAGCGCAGATTGGCGAGGAACGACTCCTCAAGCGATGCGTAACCGGACTTGTCAAACCTGCCGTACCGGTAGAAGTGCCGCTGATCCTCCGGGAGCGTGGCGTCGTCAAACCGGAGCGTGTCGAGGAGCACCTGCACCGTGTTCAGATACACGAACGCGCGGCTGTGGAGCTGATTCGCGCAGATGACCTCCTGACAGCCGTTGCCGACGTAGGTGCGCGCGTCTTCGGGAGAAAGCCCCATCCGCTCGAACATCGGGATGATGTAGTCGTCGTTTTCGATGATGAGATTGTTGTTGCCCGTGCGCATCAGGGACGCGAGCCGCTCGATGTACTCCCTCGGAGATGCTGATGACGCCCGCGTGTTCAGCTTCGGGTTGATGAGAAGATTGTCCGTGTACGCGTCAAGCACCATGTCCGTCACGGCGTTGTACACGGGAGCGCCGTCCGGGTCACATCCGCCGATCATGACGGAGACGCCGTTGTCGTAGGTCTTGCGGACGTCGTTGAAATGGCAGTGCATGTCGGTCTTGTGCAGAAAACACTGGATGAGGAAGTACGCTTCGTCCTTTGTGATGCGTCCTGCGGCGAGGTCGCGCTGATAGAACGGATCGAGGTACCAGTCCAGCTGACCGTAGGCGTTCATTTCGACGCCGTCAAGTCCTGAGATGAACAGGGTAGTGCACAGGATCGAGTTGAGCGCATCGAACATGGTCACGGGCGGCTCCCACGGTGTGTTGACGGAATCTGCAATCCGCCTCAGATTGTACCGTGCGTCATCGTCGTTCTCCGTTTTCAAAAGCTCACGTGCCTTATCCCGCAGACGGAGTCCGATCGTCTCAACAGCGCGGCAGCAGTCCATGACAAGCTCACGCCAGAGACGGCTGTGTTCGTCCCTTTCCTTCTCGTTCAGGCGGGCGCATTCTTCATAAACCCCGCGGAATCCGACGTCAAGGAGCTTTTTGTGATCGAGCGTGCGGTGGATGTGGTCGGTGTAATCGTTGAACGAGCCGAGATTGCACCGGAAAATCCGCTGACGGAACGTGTGCAGGGGCGAGAAATCCACACCGCTGTTCGAACGGCACATGTTCCCGATGCCGACGTAGCAGACATGCCGCGCTTCTCCGACGTCGATCTCGAACGCGAACGGGTAGTGCGGGAAAACGTGAACCGGGCATTCGCGTGCAGCGGTCTGAACAATCATGCGCTTGCGTGCGTAAGGGTCTCCGCCGACGGGAATTTTCGACCAGAATCCGCTGAAATCGGTGGGATACTGCTCCAGCACTGCGTCAAACTCCCGCTGAATGACGGGTTTCATCTCCTGAAAATTGAAATTCACGTCAGCCTCCCTTATTTCATCCGTTCGTCGATGAACTCCAGAATGATATCGTGAAGCTCATCGCTCCAGAAATTGCCTTCGTGCTCAGCGCCGTCCACGCGGATCAGGGTCACATCAGCTCCCGCTTCGTCCAGACGATTTGCCATGGGAAGAGCCTGCGTCTCGTACGGAACAACCGGGTCCGCGCTGCCGTGCATGAGGAGGAACGGCGGATAATGGGCACCGTCCTTTACGATGCAGAGCGGGCTTATGTCGTGCGTGTTCTTCACCCTGACGTCCGCATCCTCGCCGAGCAGGTTGGTCTTGAACGGTTTTGCGGAGTCGCCGCCGGTGTAGTAATCGCGCAGAGCCGCCATGTCAGTCGGACCGAACGCTTCCACAACGGCGGATACCGCATCGGACTGATCGGCGTATTCTTCGGTCTTGTAGCGCGGGTCGTCCCCGGTCAGACCGAGCAGAAGCGCCGTGTTTCCGCCGGAGGACGTACCGAATGCGGTGACTTTGGAGGGATCGATCCGGAACTCCTGAGCATGGGCACGGAGATAGCGGAGCGCACACTTGACGTCCTCAAGGAAGGCAGGGAACGGGAAGCCGTCGTTCGAATTGCGGTGCGTCACGGTTGCCACAACGTATCCGTGCCGTGCGTACCATCCGAGCTGGGGAATTTCGCAGTTGATGTTCGGGAACGTCCAGCCGGAGCCTTGGATGAAGAAGATGAGCGGATAGCGGCACGCCTCGTTCACGCCGTTTTTCCACGGGGTCAGGACGCGCATGGTCAGCTTTTTTCCGCCGTGCTCCGCGTAGACGATGTCGGGCGAAATTTCCGCAAGCCCGGTGAGGGAAGGATTGTTCTGTATGGTTCGGAATTTCATGATGCTCTCCTTTCGGGAGGTGTTTTTCTTCATTATAGCACAGAAACGGTGCCTGTGTACAGAGAAAACTGTAAAAATGCACGAAAAAATAACCCCGCCATTGCTGACGGGGATGGGATTATTCATCGCGTGTCATTTTCAGATAACGGAATGTTTCCTCAGCGGCGTCTGTTGGTGTGAGGGTGCCGTTCAGAATTCCGTCAACCTTTTCGTTCAGAAACATCAGCCAGCCGGAGAGTTCGTAGGCACGGATGCCGTTTTCAAGCTGGTTCCGGAACAGATCGGAGACATCCGTGCGGGTTTCTTCGGTGTGCTGAGTGGTGCCGGTGTAAATGCGGGAATCCTCCCTGCTGTTTTCCATAAAGAACGCGAGAAACAGTGCGGCGAGTTCTTTGTTTTCCGAATTGGGGTTGATCGCATAGAATGAGCCGTAGAAGGGTTCGCCGTATGCTGCATTGATCTTCGGCGTTGCAGCGATGATTTCCGAATCTTTCCGTGCGGAATTATATCCGAAATTGTCAATCTGACTGAAATAGGACTGGCTGACTCTGCCGCCGTAACTGGTTGCACTTCTGTCCACGGAGACGGACGGATGATTCAGCATGTCCTGTACCGCAGTGTAGAGCTTTTCCAGATCGGCATAAGCGGTATCGTCATCCACGGTTTTCGCCATGAAGTTGGCAAGGTACTGATCGAACCACATATCCATAACGGAACGTACAAGACCCGAACGGATGAAATATCCGTCATTGTCCTGCAATGTGTCCGAAAGGGAGTTCATGTACGGGAGCATATCGTCGAGGAGCTCCGGAATGGGATGGGCTTTGCCGCCGGTCAAGGTGGTATCGGCGAGTGCCATTGTGGTTGACAGGAAAGCGGGTACAAACGAAAGCGTCTCACCGACGGTACAGAGAGATGTCACACCCGGAAGCATGAGATCATAATAAGCATTCAGCACCGGATACTTGGTCAGGTCTTCGTAATATCCTTCTTTGAAAAGCGAACTCATGCGGGTGTTGACACAGAAGAGATCGAAATCCGAGTCTCCGGCGAGCAGTTTTTTCGCCATTGTGCTCATGTATTCATCGGAGTTGAGCGTCGTTCCGATGTAGGTTTCCTCAATGGTGACGCTGATGCCGTTGACTTCCATTGCCATCAGGAGCTCGCGGTTGTTTTCCGCAAACTTGCCTTTTTCCATGTCGGCGACGCAGATTCGCAGAGTGATCTTGTCACGGTTCATGCTCGCCGGGGATTCGGGCAGGGTGTACATGACAATCTGGTTATGCCCGATTTTTGCACTCAGGCATCCGTTCGAAGCATCGAGGAGCGTGATGGTCGTATCCAGTGCCGCCGCAACCTTGATGTCCCCGCCGACGGAGAGGGGATGTGCGTAAATGTAGGAATAATCCGAGAAATACAGTACCTCGTTCGCAGCATCGTAGGCGATGGAATTCATCTTCCGGCCGGAATTGATTTCTGCGATTTCGCGCTTTTCGCCGGTAATCAGGTCATAAACCCACAGACTGCGCTGTGCATCGTGGTTTTCATCAACGACACTGCGGACATAATACAGCTCCGTACCCTGACGTGTGAATGCGATCGTGTCTTCATCCAAGGTTGTCACGCCGTCCGACATCGGTGCATTTTTCTTGAGCCGGTACTGCTCGATGTAGTACAATGCATCGCCGTAGGGATAGTAAACATCAAATTTCAGCAGATCAATCTTGATGGGAGACTCGTCAATCAGATTGCCGTTGCTGTCAAAAATGTGGAGATACGGCTGATAGGAGTTTTTGGATACCTGCTGATAGCTCAAAGCGGTATAGGTATTATCGGTGTTGGCAGAAAGACCGTAGAATGCCATTTCCCGTTCTTCCAGATCTGTCAGCGGAATCCGTTCCGGTTCAGCAGTGAAGTCGAATCTTGTATA
>JAFTPW010000193.1:0-5311 GCA_017463075.1 Clostridia bacterium | reverse complement strand
GCCCGTGTTCTCCGATGACAACGGTTATGCACATCTGAGCGAAACCGCGCACTACTTCAAGGGCGGTCTTCTCAAGCACATCGCGTCCCTCTGCGCACTTACCAATCCCTCCACCAACTCCTTCAAGCGTCTCGTTCCCGGCTTCGAGGCTCCCGTTACCGTCGGCTACGCAACCTCCAACCGCAGTGCCGTCATCCGCATTCCCGCTTAAGCAAAGAGCCCCGACAAGCGCAGATTCGCGCTCCGCAACCCCGACGCAACCTGCAACCCGTACTTCTGTTATGCTGCAATCCTCATGGCAGGTCTGGACGGCGTAAAGACCAAGATCGATCCTCACGCAAACGGCTGGGGTCCGTACGACGTGAACCTCTACCATCTCAGCGATGAAGAGAAGGCAAAGCTCCGTCACCTGCCCACCTCCCTCGACGAAGCGCTCGACGCACTGGAAGCTGACCACGATTATCTGACCGCAGGCGGCGTATTCCCGGAAGAGCTGCTGAGGAACTTCATCAAGACCAAGCGCGAAGAATGCCGTCAGCTCGCCGCAATCCCGCATCCCGCTGAATTCGACAAGTATTACAACCTGTAATTCGCAAGCAAACCGCAAGCAACACAGAAATACCGGATGATTTTCGTCACCCGGTATTTTTTTGTTATCTGTAAAGGTATGCGCCGACCACTTTTGATGTGGTATCGGGATCGAATTTGATCCAGCCGTCCGCGATGGCACGGTCGAAGATGTATCCGCGATCAAAGTAGCCCACGTCATCGAAAACAGCGCGGATTGCACGCTGGATTTCGTCAAGCTCTGCCTGATCGGACTCGTCGAGCTGACGGAAGCGTGTTTTGTCTTTATCCTTATTGAAAATCACAATCGTCAGCGCATATCCGTCGCCATTCTTCACCGCGTAGCCGTATTCCACCAGCTTATCCGCATATTCGGGATTGGGTGTCCTGCCTTCCGCTATATCCAGCACCGCATTAGATTCTTCATATGTCAGGTGCATCGGCGTATGATCCCACCAGCCGTAGAATTTGTACTGTCCGAATCCGACCTTATCATTGTTGCCGCAGTGATTGCCAACGCTTCTCGGTCTGCTGAAATTCACATTCTCATAACCGGTCAGCTCCCATTTACCGTTGTCGGGACGTTCGGGAACCTTACTGTAATCAAACTCGTAGTATTCCCAGATGTAGCTGTCAAGCTCGGCGCACAGAAGCGTCCACTTCACATCTTCCCAGCTCTGAACGCTCTCATAGTACCGGATTCCCTTCTTTTCGCACGCGGCATTCCACTTGTCGATCAGGTTTTCAAACAGCTTCGTCAGATCTCCAACAACTTCCATTACCCGGTTGTGATGATCGGTCTGCTCTTCCCGGCTGATAATCTTGAAATCGGTGACGTACTTGTTCCCTTCCTTCCGCAGAAGCTGTTCCCGCACCAGAAATTCCAGTTCATCCTCCATGTACGGCAGTGCGATGCCCAGTTCCAGAGCCAGCTCCTCCGCCGTTTCGGGATTTTCGTACACTTCAAGGAAAATATTCTGATACATCAGATGGGTGATGATGCTCCACGGCTGACCGTTGTCTCCGTCTCTTCCGTTCATGGAATATCTGACATTTTCCGGATTGTAGCTTCTCTTTCCGAATTCTCTTGCCATAGCCATTCCTTCCCGCAGCTTTTTTCTGCTGCTGATGAGTTTTGTTTTCACGGTTCCGAGAGGGATTCCGAATTCCCGCGCGATCATCGACACGCTTTTGTCCTCGAGATAGTGCGCCACAAGAATCGTACGGTAGTCGGATCGGATGAAGGCAAGCTCACGCCGCATCAGCGTCAGGTCTTCCTGTAAGACAAGCGCATTTTCGGTTGTTTCGTCATCGGACAGCAGATCCGCCATCGCATCAATATCCGCGGCATCGGATTCTGCGGAGTACCAGCGTTTCTTTGCCCATCGTCCGTACACATTCGCGGCAATCTTCCACACCCATGCGGAAAAATTCAAGGGTTCGGCTCCGCGGTGCAGGGATTTTAGAATCTCACAGCTGATATCGCCTGCAAGATCGCCCGCATCGGCTTCGTTCCCCGTCTTTTTCAGGGCATAATAGAAGATTTTCTCAAGGTATTCCGTGCAGTAGGTTTCGCTCAGGGTCATCGTGCATCCCTCCTTTCATCCATATAGTGTGCGGGAATCGCGTTTTGGCTTTACCGGATTTGCAGTTTTTTGTTTTTCAGGAAAAAAAGCTCCCGATTTTCACCGAGAGCCAATGTTTTATTCCCCGATCAGCTCGACTCCCGGGAAGGTGATGCCGTTCTGACGCCGGATCTCGTCCATGACGCGGATTGTCAGCCGGGTCAGCTCCAGCCACGGCGCAGGATTTTTCTCTAGGCGGATGCACGCCGTAAAGTCAGCGATTTCGTAAATCATGTTGATCTCCGGTCTCGCAGGCGTGATATCAGCCGGATCCTTGCCGCGGACGGAGAGACACACATCCTCACCCGTCGAGAGCTTTCCGATGGTGAGACTGCCGTTTTCGCCTGTGACAACGGAAGGCGTGCAGGACTGCGTGATTTTCGAGTAGACCACCTCCGACTGATGCGTGCCGTAGTCGAGGAAGACCGAACCCATGCCCTCCATGCCGTTGTGCAGCTTGACGGACTTCGCGTAAACCGACTGCGGCTCGCCGAAGAACAGCACGCAGCATTCGAGCGCGTAGACCCCGATGTCCATCAGCGCGGCGTTGCCGTAGGACGGATTGAACGCGTTGAGAACTTCGCCCGCCTTGAATTTGTCGTAGCGCGAGGAGTACTGGCAGAATTCAAACACGCTTCTCCGCACGGGAGCGATCGCATCCAGCCGTTCCTTCGCCGAAAGAATCGCCGGATCGTGTACCGGACGCATCGCTTCCATGAGAATTACGCCGTTTTTCTCAGCACAGGCGCACATTTCGTTCCACTGCGCTTCGTTCAGGGCTCCGGGCTTCTCGACGAGAACGTGCTTGCCGTGGTTCATCGCATTCACGGACTGCTCAAAATGGCAGAAATTCGGGCTTGCAATGTACACGGCGTCAATATCGGACGAGAGAAACGCCTCCATGTCGGTGTAAATATTGGGAATCCGGTGCTTTCCGGCGAATTCCTTCCCTTTTTCCGCCGTCCGGGAATAGACCGCGTGATTGACGATGCCGTCGGATGCATCCACGCTATCGCACAGCCAGTCGGAGACGAAATTGGAACCGATGATGCCAAGTTTAATCATAATCCGTACCTCGTTTGTTCGTTTTTCTTCATTTTTTCATATTATATCACATTGTCCGCGGCTTGTAAACAAAAAAATGACCGCCGGTAATCCAGACGGAAAAACGACGGTCAGTTTCGTTATCTTGCGGATACGGAAGTGCAGTTTTCCGCACTGCAAAAGGTTTTGATGATGGTGCTTCGGGTCACAAGTCCGATGAAGGTGCCCCAGTCGTCGGTGACCGGTATGTAGTTCTGGCTTTCCGCGCTGTGAATCAGGCTTTCCATGGACACGCTCACGTTCACCGCAGGCATCCAGTCGGGGCGTATGATATCCCGGATTTTTACGGTATCCCGGAAATCGCCGTTGTCCGCAAGATACCAGAGAAAATCGCCTTCACTCACACTTCCCAGATAAAGTCCGTCGCGGGACAGTACGGGCAGCACCGTGCACCCTCCACTTCTCATTTTCTCCAGGCCCTTCCGCAGGGTCCAGCTGTCGTACACATATTGTACTTCACTTTTCGGTCTCAGAAGCATCAGGACATTCATGTCGGGTCCTCCTCAGTTGCTTTCACTGGTATCATTATACCACATATTTGTGATTATTTTATTAACACTATATAAATCTTCCCGAAATTTCGGTGATTCTCTTGTGATATTTTCCGCAAAATTATGAATAACCGTTCACAATACAAAACAGCGGACATCCGAAGACATCCGCTGATCCGAATTACTTGTTGTCGATGGTGACGTTGAGGTGCTGATAGGGAATTTCGATACCGAACTTGTCGAACGCCTTCTTCACGTCTTCGTACATGTCGAAGTAGAGGGTCCAGTAATTTTCAGCTGCAACCCATACACGGAGCTTTACGGTAAGGGCGGATTCGCCGTGTGCCGCAACGTAAACCTCCGGAGCGGGATCCTTGAGGGTCATGTCGTTCATGGATGCGGTTGCAAGAAGTACCTTTCTCGCCAGATCAATATCGGTGCTGTATGCCACATTGAAATCGAAGTCGATACGGCGGGTGTTTTCGGTGGAAAGGTTGGTGATGGTGCTGTTGACGAGGGTGCCGTTGGGAACATGGATGTCCTGATTGTCACCGGTGGTGATGAAGGTGTAGTAGATGCCGATATCCTTGACAACACCTGCAATGTCGCCGGCGGAGATGAAGTCACCGACGTGGAAAGGCTTGCAGAGGACGATGATTACGCCGGATGCGATGTTGGACAGACCGCCCTGAAGTGCGAGACCGATCGCCAGACCGCAGGAACCGAGAACGGCAATCACGGAAGATTCGGGAACGCCGAGCACGATGACAGCGGAGAGGATAACCACTGCCTTGAGCAGGATGGAAATGAAGTTGATGAGGAAGGACTGGGCGTTCACGTCAATTTTCTGGAAGCCCTTCGCCTTCTTGAGGTTCTTGACCAGTGCCTTGATGACCGCAAAGCCGATGATGAGAATCAGTGCGGCAAGTACGAGGTTGATGGCAAACTGGACAACATAGGTGTTTACAAATGTTGTAAGCCATTCAGTCATGGGGATATCTCCTTATGTTATAAAAAATTTTGACAGATTAAAGCTCATCCGGGTGACGCGCGATCAGCTTTTCGGCTTCTTCCGCACGGTCGGTTTTTCTGAGATGTTCGCAGTAGTATTTCAGCCAGCCGCGTGTGTGATAGGGGCCGCCTTCTCTCAGCACCGTCTGCATCGGGTCAATGCCGGTATCCGATTTCATCATCTGCTCGTCAAACCAGTCGAGGAGCATGTGCGAAGCCCTGTCGCAGATTTCCGGATGGTCCGCTGCCACGTTCTTCGTCTCGTGAAAATCTTCCTTTATATTATAAAGCATTTCGCGCGGGAAGTTGTGGTAGCCGTCGTGGTAGGTGCGCATGTAGATCCAGTCGCCGAAGCGGACACTTCTCTGGCAGACATGCGCCATCTGCGAGAGGACGAGGTAATCTCTCGGACACGCTTCGCCGTCGGTGATGGTCTTCGCGTAGCTTTCGCCGTCCCAGATTTTCGCCTTCTGCAAACCGAACAGATCCGCCACCGTGGGAGCAAGGTCGATG
>JAFTPW010000192.1:0-6872 GCA_017463075.1 Clostridia bacterium | reverse complement strand
CCTGCCAGAGATCGCTCTTGTCGGATGCGGAGATACGGACAGTGGATACCTGAGGTACCTTGTTTTCCACGAAGATCATGTATCTGTACAGGATGATGTAAACCTGTTCTCTCGTAATGGGATCGAGAGGACCGAACTTGCCGTTGCCGTAGCCGAGGATGATGCCTCTTTCGTTCGCCCATTCAACGTAAGGAGCGTACCAGGAAGTAGAGGAATTCAGGGGCACGTCGATGAAGCTGGACTTGGTGTACTTGGAAGTATCAACACCTGCGAGACGGCCGAGGATGGTTACGAAGGTTGCACGGTTGAGGGTCTTGTCGGGAGAGAAGGTGGGGTTTCTGGAGTCAGTGGAGGTACCGTTGATGAGCTTGTTTTCGGTTACGAACTGAACTGCATCAATGTAGGTAGCATTGTCGCTGACGTCGGTGTAGGGATTTTCCCATGCTTCCTTTTCGACAACAACTTCCTTGAAGGTGACTTCGATTTCACCGTCATCTTCGCCTACCTTGTACTTGTAGGTGATTACGCCGGAGGTAGCCTTGGAATATGCGGATGCGGAAACGGTCTTGCCGTCAGCCTTGATGGTGTCAAGCTGGTAGTTCTTTGCGGGAGTGATGGTGAAGGTGATTTCGGTGCCTGCGCCCGCTTCGATCTTGCCGGACTTGTCCATGGAGGGCTTGGAGGTAACGGTACCGTTCTTGCCAGCGGTTACTTCAACAACATAGAGACCGGGAACAACATCAGCGTCGTATTCGAATACGAGTTCTTCGTCCTTTGCGACGGTAACGGTAACATCGAGGTCATCGTAGATTACCTTGCCGGCGGTGGAGGAAGAGTTGGTGATGGTGAGGTTGCCGTCGTTTGCCTTGGAGAGGTCAACCGTGGAGGAGTAAATGGTGAGGGTATAGCCGTTGAGGTCGATGATTACGGGGTATTCGGGGTCGTATTCGTAATCGTCGTCGAGTTCAGCGTCTTCGCCGAGCTTGAGGGTGATGGGACGGTTGGAGGTTACGTCGGATTCGAGGTCGAAGTCGTCGGTGTCAACATCCTTGTCCTGTTCAACGGTCGCGTCGAGTGCGTCTTCGATATCGTCGTAGGAAGCGATAACGGTGTCATTTCTGCCGTGGATGAAGCGTACGGGATCGGAGCCGACTTCAATTTCGAAATCGTATTCTTCGTCACCGAAGGTGAGGCGGAGGGTTACGAACTTGTTGCCGCGCTTGTCGGTGGTAACGTCGGATTCCTGAATCTGGTCTCTGTAAGACTTGAGCGCCTTGCGTTCGCCGTCGGAAGAGAGAACTTCGAGGGAGGGATCTGCTTCGTATTCTTCGAGTTCGTCGCCGGGAATGTCGTAGGAGTCTTCCTTCTTGTTCCAGGTAACTTCAACGTACTTGATGTCTTCGAGAGTGAATTCGTAGCCGACTTCGTACTTGTCCTTCTTCATTTCGACGTCTTCGATTGCGTAAGGACCGTCGTCGTCTTCCTTGTTGGGGTCATCTTCGCCTTCGGTTACCTTGAGACCGGTCAGCTTGAGAGTGTAGGCAACGCTGCCGGAAGTGCCGGATACGGTAACAGTGAAGGTAACGGAGGTGTTGTCACCGATTTCTTTGGTGGTGAATGCAGTGTTCTTCTTTTCAAGAGCGGACTTGATGCTGGAGGAGGAAGTGCTCTGCGCAACGCCGTCCTTGTAGAGGGTGAACTTGGTAACCTTGGAGAAGTCAACCTTGTCGCCGACTTCGTATTCGGTGGGGATTTCGCCTTCGTAAACGATTACATTGCCGGTCGCGGGAATGGAACCGGAGTTGCCGGAACCGTCGGGAGTGGTGGTTTCAGAACCGGTCTTTGCCGCAACCTTGATGCTGACAGCGTCGGACTTGACGTTCTGGTAGGTTACATAGTAGGAGGTATCGGTGGTCTTGAGTGCTTCGGTGATGGAGATTTCAAAACCGGAGGTCATGATGATCTTGTCGCCGTCATTGAAGGAAACTTCAACTTCGAGATCCTTGATCTTGTCGCCTTCCGTGTAGGAGGTCTTGGGATACAGAACCTTGACTGCGCTTACGGTACGTTCGGTAACGGTAATAGCAAAGGGAGCGGAGGGAATACCGTCCACAACAACAGTTACAGCGTTGTCAGAAGCCTTGAGAGGTCTGTTTGCTTCGCCGTTGACCTTGATCTGGTAATCGGTAACAGTAACGAGATCCGCTTCGTCATTGTACTTTGCCTTGACGGTCATGCCGGTGGTATCAAAGTTCTGACCGCTTACATAGGTATTCTTGATGGTATCGCCGCTGATTTCAACTCTGGTGCATGCGCGGGGAGCAACTTCAATCACGCATGCCGCGGTCTTGGTGGAATCAGTCTTGTCGATTGCGGTAATGGTAACAGAATCAGCTTCCTCTGCCTTTGCGGTTACAACACCGGTAGCAGGATCTACAACCGCAACAGCGTCATTGCTGGACATCCAGATTACTTCATAGCCTTCGGGAACGTCCAGATCGACAGTTCCGACCTTGGTGCTGTATGTAAACAGCTTGATGTTTTCAGCTCGGTTTTCACCGTTGAGGATAACGAGCTCAGGTTTTACAACAACGGATACTGCGCCATCATCAACCTGACCTTCTCCCTCCGCCAGCGCCGCCGTCGGGAACAGCATGGTCGCCGCGAGAATCAGAGACACGATGGATAAAAACTTTTTCTTCATTTTATTTTCCTTCCTTCCCCCTGTTATCGAGGGGATATTTTGCTAAAGAAAGTATTACAGCATAATCATACCACATTCATCCGGTCCTGTGGGGATAATTCCCTAAAATTCACAATGATTTTACAGAATCGTGACGCGGTCTGACGCTTCTTATTCCATTAGACGTCCGGGACGGGCATTTTGTTCCGCCTTTTCCGGAATTTTTTCGTTTTTTACGGCAGGTAAATTCTTCCTGCACTGTTTCAGAGATCCACGCGGGAAATCACCGTGCGCGCGAGGCACATTTCGTCCGTGGGCTCGATTCCTCCGGCACAGTACGCGGCAAGCGCGGTCTTTTCGTCCAGAAAATGCAGTGCGGGATAGCAGAAGCCTGCCTCCGGATCGTTCTCGATCACGGTCGGTGCGGAGAAATGCACGCCGTCGTCGGATTCTGCCATCACGAGAGGATTCCGTCCGCCCGTCCAGCGGTTCTTTGACAGCTCCCGGGTCGGGTACAGGGGCGCGGGATTCCAGATGGCGTAGTATTTGCCGGAGAACGGATTTTTCTTGATGAGCAGGGGAGAAGCGGGTCCCGTGAAGCGTGAAGGCTGCGGTGCAAACCAGCTGACGCCGCCGTCGATGGAGACGCTTTCGTAATGTCTGCCGAGATCGGTGCGGAAGTACGCGTACAAGGTTCCGCCGGGCAGTTCCACGACACCCGGTTCCTGAAGTCCCGTTCCGGTGTACGCCATGGACGGCAGGCTCACCTGATCGGAAAGCTGGCGCCATGTGAATCCGTCGTCGTCCGAGCCGAAGAACACGGCACGTGCACGTCCGCTGAAATGATCGCCGTCCGTATAGCCGAGGGAGGTGGGATGGAGCGCGGCAGTGGTGATGAGTCTTCCCTTTTCCGTGCGGATCACGCGGTCGTTGTTGACAACGTAGTACCCGGGATAATCCGGAGCAACCACGCGCACGGGCTCGCCGAAGGTTTCCAGCTCATCCGCACTTCTTCTGAGAACCAGCGACGCCGCAAGGGGCTTGACCTTGACGAGATAGAACAGACCCGCGTCGCCGTTTGCCATGCGCATCAGGGTCACGCTCATGTAATTGTCCTCGTTTTTCGTAAAATCCGGCTTTGCCGCGATGCGAGGCTCACTCCATGTCACGCCGTTGTCGGAGGATGTGATAACCGCGATTTCGCAGTAGGCATGGTCGTCACCGCTCGTTCCCTTGTAGCGGCTGTACGCAAAGGCGATGCGTCCGTCTTTTAATGTAAGGAAGGAACCTTCGCTGTTCCGGGGATTTCCTTCCGCGGGTGCAAGATGATGCAGTCTGGTCAGTGTCATGAGTTGTCTCCTTTGCGGTTGTAATCAGTGCAGATATTCCTCGAACCGGCGGATATCGACCGTTTTTCCGATGACGGTGATGGTGTCGTCCGCGTAGAGCTGCGTGGTGGGCAGGATGTCCGTCGTGATGCCGCCGTCGTGCCGCAGGGCGATGATGTTCAGACCGTAATTCCGGCGCAGGTTGAGTTCAATGACGCTTCTGCCGTCGACCTTGCCGGTCAGCTTGATTTCCATGATATCGACGCCGCTGCCGAGGCTGAGGTACTCGAGAATATGGGGTGCCACGAGCTTGCCCGCCAGACGGATTGCCATATCGTGCTCGGGATACACCACTTCCGCGCCGAGCATGGAGAGAATTTCGCCCTGCTCCTGCGTTTTTGCCTTGGAAATGACGCGCTTCACACCGAGCTTGAGCACCGTCATGGTGGCGAGGATGCTTACGTCCAGCTTTTCGCCGATGCAGATGACTGCCACATCCGCTTCCTCAATGCCGGTTTCGCGCAGATTGTCCGCATTCAGCTCACCCACAATGAAAGCATTGTCCGTGAAGCGCAGTGCCGCGTCGATCTTCTCACGGTCGCGGTCGATGACCATGACTTCTTCACCCTTGGACGCCAGTTCCTCGGCGAGAGCGAATCCGAACCGTCCCAGCCCGATCACAGCATACATGCAGGCATCCTTGTTTCTGCGTTTGCGTTTTGCCATTTTGTTTTCTCCTTATTATCAATCCGCAGACGTCATCCGATCGGGAGGTCTTCTTCCGGCCGGGAAACGTCGGGTCTTTTTTCGGTTTTCCACAGAGTCGCGATCGTGAGAGGCCCGAGACGTCCCACGTACATGGTGATGATGAGGATCAGCTTGGACGGGATGCTGAGGGTGGGTGTGATGCCCGTGGTCAGACCCGTCGTCGAGAAGCCGGATACCATTTCAAACAGCAGATCCCGGATCGGTACAGCCGGATCGAACACCGACATGACCGTGGTCTGCACAAGAACCCACGCAAACGCGAGCGATACGATGATGAACGCGCGGTGCATGGTGTCGTCCCTGAGCTTCTTCCCGAAAGAGCGTGCTTCGCGTCCGGTGGATGTGGAAATCAGGGATTTAATCAGCGCGTAGAACGTCGTGGTCTTGACACCGCCGCCGGTCGAGCCGGGAGACGCACCGATGAACATGAGCACGCACATGACGATGATGCCCGCGTTCGAGAATCCGCCCATCGGGTAGGTCGCAAATCCCGCGGTACGTGCGGTCACGGAGGCAAACAGCGCGCCGATCCATGTGATGCCGTCCCCTTCGGTGAGCTTGACCGCAAGCATGCCGCCGAAAACAAGTCCGGCAGTCAGCATGAGCACAACCTTGGTGTGCAGGGAGAAGCGTTCGCCCTTCTTATGCTGAATCAGCTCCCGCATGACGAAGAAGCCGAGCCCGCCCAGCACAATCAGCGCGCATGTGACGAGATTGAAGTAAATATTGTGCGTATAGACACCCACGCTGTCGCCGTTGCCGAGGACATCGAAGCCCCCGTTGTTGAACGCCGCAACCGCGTGGAAAACGGAATACCAGATTGCCTTCGGCAGAGGAAAATCCTGCACGAATACGAAGAAGGAAAGCACAGCCCCTATGGCTTCGATGGAGAAATCCAGAAGCACCACCGCGCGGATCAGGGGCTTGACCCCGTCCCATGTGGGATAGTTGAGCGCCTCCTTGACGAGGTTGTTCTCACGCTGGTTGAGCCGGCCGCCCATGAGTGCAATCAGACCGGCACCGAGCGTCGTGATCCCGAGACCGCCGATCTGGAGCAGGATTGCTATGACAATCTGTCCGAACAGGGAGTACGCAGCCCCCGTGTCGACGGTAATCAGCCCGGTCACGCACACCGCACTGGTCGCCGAAAACAGCGCATCGAGCGGCGAGACGTCCACTTTTCCGCTGTGAGCCGCCGGAAGCGAAAGCAGAAACGCGCCGATCAGGATAACGGACAGGAATCCCAGCGCAATCACCCGTCCGGGAGAGAAACGTGATTTTTTCATATGATTCTTTATTGATAACTGGTTTTGAAATGCATGATTCATAATGCAGAACGAATGGAACGGATGGTTGTGCACAGACGTAAGTTTGCGCCGCGGGCTGAGAAGGTTCACGCCTCATCCGTCACGATTTTTTGAGAAAAAACCGTGACACCTTCCCCGGCTGCGTTTGTGAAGTTGAGATTTCAAGAGACTGCACGGGGAAGGCTTGTTGAGGGTGGCGTCCCGGAGCATCGCCGTGAGTGAATCATAGTTTGCGCCGCAGGGTCATCGGCAGGTTCATCGCCGGAGGTTTTCTTTAGATCAGCGGCGGGAGCAAGGCCCCGCGAGGAGGGATGAAAATACAATTCGAAAAGCGGAGCTTTTCTACCATAATCCCCTGACGATTTCCGTGAAATCGAAAATCTTCCGCCGCACGCCAAGTGCAATTATTACAAAAAACGACATGACGAAAAATCATGCCGTTTTGTTTGTTATTCCGCGTCGTCGGACTTTTTCCGGGAGGTCAGCTTCTCCAGAAGCATCACAATCCCGATAATGACCGCGATTACGATGAAAATGCAGAGCATGCCGAGTCCCATGTACTTGAGGTTTTCCACGAACATTTCGGGATGGAACGCAAATCCGCTTTCCGCAGCAGCTTCAGCAGCGGTTTCGACAGCAGCTTCAGCCGCAAGATAAGGCTAGAGTAACATTGTATGCTCCTCCTTTCATTACATAAAGAAGCTCAGAATCAGACCGCCTGCGATAACGGACGCGATCTGACCGGAAACGTTGACGCCGATGGAGTGCATGAGAAGGAAGTTCTGG
>JAFTPW010000191.1:0-2786 GCA_017463075.1 Clostridia bacterium | reverse complement strand
TGTCGGGCAGGTAGCGGTCGCCGATGTAGCGCACGGACAGGGCAACGGCGGACTTCACCGCTTCATCCGTGATTTTCAGCTTGTGGTGTGCTTCATATTTGTCGCGCAGTCCGAGGAGGATTTTTTCGGCTTCCTCCGGCGTGGGTTCACCGACCATCACCGACTGGAACCGTCTCTCCAGTGCCGCGTCCTTCTCGATGTGCTTGCGGTATTCGTCAATGGTCGTTGCGCCGATCACCTGCATTTCCCCGCGCGCGAGAGCCGGCTTGATGATGTTTGCCGCATCGACCGCACCTTCCGCACCGCCCGCGCCGATGATCGTGTGGATTTCGTCAATGAACAGGACGATCTGCGGGTTCTTGCGGACCTCGTCCATGACGTTTTTCATGCGCTCCTCAAATTCGCCCCGGTATTTTGCGCCCGCAATCATCGCGGAAAGATCGAGCGTGACGATGATTTTGCCGCGGAGCGTATCGGGAACGGCACCGTCTGCGATTTTCTGCGCAAGTCCCTCGACGACGGCGGTTTTGCCGACACCGGGTTCCCCGATCAGGCAGGGATTGTTCTTCGTCCGTCGGGAGAGAATCTGGATGACGCGGGAGGTTTCGTTGTCGCGCCCGATGATGGGGTCGATCTTGCCCTCCTTCGCCATTTTGCAGAGATTTCTGCCGTACTGGGTCAGCGTCGGTGCATCGCGGAGCCCTTCGTCAGCGGATTTTGCGGATTTCTGAGCGCCGCCGCCGGATTTTTCACCGGTTTCCGCCGAGCCGAAGCAGGAGAGGACATCACGCCGGATATCCGCCGGGGACGCGCCCATCTCGTTCATGAGACTGACGGCAAAGCACTCGCCCTCGTCCGCCATCGCGAGCAGAAGATGCTCCGTTCCGATGTAGCCGTGCCCCATGGAAATGGCAGCGGACGCGGAGGATTCGATGATTTTCTTGGTTCTGGGTGTGATATCCGCGGCAGTCAGATGGGTTCTCTGCCCGACGCCGACGTTGTCAATAATGAGCTGACGCGCTTTATCGGCAGTGACGCCGCGTCCGGTGAGGACCTTTTCGGCAACGCTGTCCCTCTCGGCAAGCAGACCGAGTAAAAGATGTTCGCTCCCGACGCAGGTATGCCCGAGCTCCGATGCCGCCGACAACGCGCGGTTGAGTACGTTCTGTGCCTTTTTGGTAAATCCGATGTTCATGTGATGTTTCTCCTTTCGAAGGTGGTGGTGGTGGTTCAATGGATGCATGCCGCGGATGGCAGGTTCACGCCTCATCCGTCACGGATTTTCAATCCGCGCCACCTTCCCCGGCGGGGATTGTTCGGTTTAAACTTTCCGTGACTGCACGGGGAAGGCTCAGGAACGTACGTCCGGGTGCACAGGGGGATGTAAATGCAGATTGTTTCTCTGTCACGACATAACATCCGGGGATGCAGTCAGACGAGCGTCGTTTAGCCTTCCCCGTGCAGTCGCGTGAAGTTTCAGCTGCAAAAACGCAGCCGGGGAAGGTGGCGCGATTTTTGCCAAAAAATCGTGACGGATGAGGCGTGAGACTTCACCTCTTCCCTCATTCATCCTATCCCTTTGCATGCCGCACGGGTCATTTCGCCGATGATGGTTCTCATCCGGTCGGCACGGATGCGGTCGCGCTGGGCGGTGGTTTTCGCGTCGGCGTTTTCGGTGAGAATCGTGTTCGGCATGCAGGTGAAGAGGGCTTCGTCGAGCTTTTCCTGCGGGATTGCCGCGAGCTTCATGGCACTGCCGAGACGCATGGTCGAATACAGCGCGAGCATTTCCGCGGATGCAATCCGGTCGGCGAACATGACAGTTCCGCAGGCGCGCATGACCTTGTCGGAGAGATCGGAGAGCGCGTCGCCCGTGATTTTCCCTCTCAGCTCCCGCTCGGCGTCGATGATCCGGCTGACCGCTTTTTCGGTTTTCGCGAGAATTTCCTCTTCCGTCACGCCGAGGGTGATCCGGTTGGAGATCTGGCACAGCGCCGCATCCGCCGCCGAACCCTCGCCGCTCATCCCGCGCATCGTGAGTCCGATCCGGTTCAGCTGTTCGGCGAGAGAGCGGATTGCCTTTCCGTGAGCGGGCAGATGGAGCATCACCGACGCGCGCATTCCCGTGCCGAGATTGGTCGGGCAGTGGGTGAGGTAGCCGTAATTCTCGTCAAACGCGAGCTCCAGTGCGTCGTCCAGCATCGCTTCGGCTTCGGTGACGGCGTCGTATGCACCGGTGAGGTCAAATCCCGCCGTGATCGCCTGAATGCGGATGTGGTCTTCCTCGGGCACCATGATGTACACGTTTTTCGCAATGTTGCGGATGAGCACGGACGCGCCGCGACGCTCTGCAAATTCCCGGCTGATGATGTGCCGCTCGGTGAGGGACGCCTTTTCCACATGCCCCACGCCCGTCATGTCCGCGATTTCCCAGCCGTCACGCCCGCGGAAAACGGACGATACCTTGTCGATGATTTCGCGGGTCATCTCCTCCGTCAGTCGCGCGCCGAACGGATACCCCGCCAGATTCCGCGCAATCCGCACCCGTGAGCTGAGTACGACATCGCGCTCCGGACCGTTGTTATGATACCACATATTGTATGCTCCTTTGTTATGTTATATTAAATAGGAAGGGAAAATTTCGATGGGTGGGTTCCCGCCGCGATTTGGGGTGCATGCCTCTATCCGTTGCGCCGCCTCTACGCAAACCGCATGTATATCCCCTTTACCTCTTCCTTCTTCCCTCTTCCCTCTTCCTTATTTTTTATTCTCCCCGCAGCTGCTTC
>JAFTPW010000190.1:0-4538 GCA_017463075.1 Clostridia bacterium | reverse complement strand
TTTATTATACAACAGATGCGCCGTACAAACAAGGGGTAAATTATGAATTTCACACACTTTCTTCGCAAAAAACAAAAGCGGCGGAAAAAACGCTTATTTATAATATGAAGATTTCATGCGAACCTTGACAAAACCGGACGGATATAGTATCATGGAAACTGAGAAAATATCAGTGAAAGCAAGGCATATACATGAGAGACTTGTACACATCCACCGGAACACTGGTGGGACATTCGAACGGATTCAACTACCGCCGGGCACTGTGCGAAATCGCGGGACTCGTCGATCGCGGCTTCACGGACGGGCTTGAGCTGATGATGCTGAAATTCTATTACGATAAAATCGACGATGTTGCGGAGGCTGTGCGGCAGTCCGGAGTGAAGCCCGCCGTGATCCACTGCGAAAAGGACGTCGGCACGATGATCTCCGATGCGGGCATTCTCGCACACGACGGGAAGACCGATGAAGCGGAAGCTCTGTACCGCGATGCCGAGGAGCTGTTCCGGCTCAACTGCGTGATGGCTGAGAAGCTCGCAATCCCGCGGATGGTACTGCATCTCTGGGGCGGCATCAGCTCGGACGCGCACATTGAATACAATATTTCCAAAATGGCACGCCTGAACGAAATCGCGGCGTCATACGGCACGCGGATTCTCTGCGAAAACATTCCGTCCAACCATGCCGATCCGCACACAAACTGGAAAAAGCTCCTGCCGCATCTTGGGAACGCCGGGCTGATTTTCGACACCCGGTTCGGCAAGCTCCACGAGCAGACGCGGGAAATTCTCACGGATTCTGCCGTCACGGAAAAGCTCGAGCACGTTCACATCAGCGATTTCGGCGGAACCTACCGGGATTTCCGTGCACTGCGGCCGATTCTGCATCCGGGAGAGGGAACAATCGACTTCTCCGAAGCGGCAGAACTGCTGAACGGCATCGGCTACACGGGAACCATCACGCTTGAATCCCCGGTCATGGAAGGGGAAGACGTGAACATTCCGAAGATTGAGAAAACGCTCGCGTATCTGCGAAAAACGTTCTGTTAATCTGAAAATTAATAATACCATACAATCAAAGGAGAACCGAAATGAAAACATTCATGGGACAGAATTTCCTTCTGAACAACGACACCGCAAAGGCACTGTATCATCAGATTGCTGCGGATCTGCCGATCATTGACTACCACTGCCACGTATCCCCAAAGGATATCGCGGAGGACAAGCAGTATTCCAACATCACCGAGCTGTGGCTTGGCGGAGACCATTACAAATGGCGTGCCATGAGAAGCTGCGGTGTTGAGGAAAAATACATCACCGGCGACGCATCCGATTACGAAAAGTTCAAGGCATACGCGAAAATCATGCCCTCCCTCATCGGAAATCCGCTGTATCACTGGACGCACCTCGAGCTTCAGCGGTATTTTGACTGCGAGCTGATTCTCTCCGAAGCGACCGCGGACGAAATCTGGGAGCTCACCTCCGAAAAGCTGGCGGATCCTTCCATGAGTGTACGAAATCTCATCCGCCGCTCCAATGTCGAAATCCTCTGTACCACGGACGATCCTGCGGATACTCTGGAATACCACAAGGCTCTCAGCGAAGACGACAGCTTTGCGACACAGGTTCTGCCCGCATTCCGTCCGGACAAATGCTTCAATATTAACAAGCCCGGTCTTGCGGAATACTACAAGAAGCTCGGTGACGCCGCAGGAGTGGAAATCACCGACGTTGCAAGCCTCAAGGAAGCTCTGCGCCGCAGAATCGACTTCTTTGATTCCATGGGATGCCGCACCGCCGATCACGGTCTGGACGAATTCCCGAATTTCGTGAAGCCCAACGAATACGCCGCAAATCAGGCAATGGCATGTGCGCTCGCATCCGACGGTAAGGACGTCACCTCCGAGATGCTGTGCGTGCTCAAGTGCGAAATGCTCGACTTCCTTGCCGCAGAATACGCGAAGCGCGGCTGGGTTATGCAGCTTCACATGGGCGTCTACCGCAATGCCAACGCGAATATGATGAAGAAGCTCGGTTCCGACACCGGCTTTGACGTCATCGGTCTGACCGACATCACCGCCATCATCGAGCTGCTCGACTCCATGGAATCCGGCCGCGGTCTGCCGAGAACCATCCTCTACTCCATCGATCCCACCTGCGACGGGGCAATCGGCTCCATGCTCGGCGCGTACCAGACCTCCGGCGACAGCTGTCCCAAGGTGATGCAGGGCTCCGCGTGGTGGTTCAACGACACCCTGCTCGGCATGAGAAAGCAGATGGAAACCCTCGCAAGCCTAAGTGCGTTCGGCAAGTTCAACGGCATGCTCACCGACTCCCGCAGCTTCACGTCCTATCCCCGTCACGAATACTTCCGCCGGATTCTGTGCGGCATGATCGGCGATTGGGTTGAAGACGGTCTGTATCCCTGCGACACCGAGGCTCTTGCCACCATCGTCGCGGATATCTGCTACAACAACACGAAGAACTTCTTCCGCTTCAACACTGCCAAGTAAATCCGGAGAATCATGACTTTCAGACAGAAATACATCGGGGACAGAACCTTCTACCGCGTTCTTCTGGTGCTTGTGCTTCCCATTATCATCCAGCAGGGCATCACCAATTTCGTCAGTCTTCTTGACAATCTCATGGTCGGACGGCTGGGCACGCTTCACATGAGTGCGGTGTCCATCGTCAACCAGCTCATTTTCGTATTCAACCTTGCCATTTTCGGCGGTCTGTCCGGGGCATCCATCTTCGGCACCCAGTTCTTCGGCGTCGGTGACTGGAAGGGCATGCGCGACACATTCCGCTTCAAGATGCTCTTTTCCGTCATCACCTCCGTGATTGCGATTGCGGTTTTCCTCCTGTACGGCGACGATCTGGTTCTGCTGTTCCTCAAAAGTGAGACCAACTCGCCCGAGGATATCGCACGTACCGTGGAGCTGGCGATGGATTACTTCAATATCGCGCTGATCGGTCTGGTGCCGTTCGCCATTGTGCAGGTCTACGCCGGAACGCTCCGCGAAACCGGGGAAACCATGACGCCCATGATCGCCGGATGCGCGGCAATTGCGGTCAACTTCACATTCAATCTGCTCCTCATCTACGGCTATCTCGGATTTCCGAAGATGGGTGTTGCGGGTGCGGCTCTGGCGACGGTCATGTCCCGCTTTGTCGAGCTTGCAATCGTGGTATTCTTCACCCACCGCGCAAAGGACGGGGAAGGACAGCGCAGGTTTAAGTTCATCGAGGGCGTGTACAGAAGTCCCCGGGTTCCCATGCTGCTGGTGAAGAAGATTGCAGTCACGGGAACGCCGCTTCTGCTCAACGAAATCCTCTGGTCGCTCGGAACCACGTTCATCAACCAGAATTATTCCACCCGCGGCATCACCGTCATCGCGGCAACCAACATCACCACAACGGCGTGGAACCTCTTCTGCGTCATTATGTTCGCGATGGGTACTGCCGTGTCCATCCTCGTCGGTCAGAAGCTCGGCGCGGGTGACAGGGATGGGGCAATCGACGTGGACAGAAAGCTCCTCTTCTTCACGTTCGTGTCCCACTGCGTCATTGCACTGCTGGTCATCGCATCCGCTCCGTTCATTCCGCTTCTGTACAACGTGGAGCCGGAGGTCAAGGCACTGGCGACGAAATGCCTCATGGTAGCCGGTGCGTCCCTGCCCGTGCATGCGCTGATCCACGTCATTTATTTCACCGTACGCTCCGGCGGCAAAACGGGCATCACCTTCCTGTTCGACTCGGTTTACACCTGGGCTGTTCCGGCGATGCTGTCCCTCTTCCTCTGCCGCTTCACGAGCCTTCCCATCATCTGGGTCTACTTCATCATCCAGTTCTCCGACATCATCAAGCTGGCAATCGGCATTCCGATGATAAAATCCGGCTTCTGGGCGAACTGCGTCATCAACGACGTGAAGGAGACCGATTAACGAAAGGATACTCCCTTGAAACTTCTTTTCAAACAACGCTTTTTCTCGTGGTTCGATTCCTACGACATCTACGACGAGGCCGGAAACACCGTTTTCACCGTCGAGGGTCAGTTGTCGCTGTCCAAGTGCCTGAATGTCTACGATCCGCAGGGAAATCTCCTCGGGTACGCCGAAAGACAGATCCTCACCTTCCTGCCCAAGTTCGATATCCACATCGACGGCGAGTACAAGGGCACGGTGACGAAGGAATTCTCGTTCTTCAAGCCGTCCTTTGACATCGACTACCTCGGCTGGCACGTCGATGGCGACATTTTCGAGTGGGATTACGAAATTATCTCCTCGACCGGGGAAGTCATGGCGGTGGTATCGAAGGAACTCTTCAACTTCACCGACACCTACGTGCTCGACGTCAAGTATCCCCAGTCCGCTCTGCATGTTCTGATGCTGGTGCTGGCGATCGACGCGGAAAAGGAATCACGGAACTGAAACAGATTTTGACAAAGGACTTTTGGAGTAAAAAGTTTGAAACAAACACCAGATCGTGCGTTTTGTCAAATAAAGAATAGCATAACGAAAAGACTGTCAAACGGCAGTC
>JAFTPW010000189.1:0-4182 GCA_017463075.1 Clostridia bacterium | reverse complement strand
TCAGCCGAAGTTTAAAGTGAACGCGCCGCAGGCTGAAATTTACCCGTGCAATCCAGTGACGCAAACATTAAAGTGGGTTCGCTCCACTAAATAACTGCACGTTGTCCAAAACTCCCGCCCACCGGAGGCATTGGGTCCAGGCACTCCTGGCAGCCGAATCAAGAGCCCGGCTGCGGAGGGTTCTTGCGCCGCCCGCGCCGGGCTACAAATTAAATTGAAAAGCGGAGCTTTTCTACCTTATATATCTTAAATACTTTAAAATACACTTTAAATCCTCTCCGGAATATGTTATAATGTATTATAAATTTCATTTAAAATTATCCCTATCCCCATGGAGTGAAAACTATGCTGAAAACCAAAATCGTCTGCACCCTCGGTCCTTCTTCCAATTCCACCGAAATGATTGAAAAAATGGTGGAAGCCGGAATGAATGTGGTACGCCTCAATTTCTCCCACGGTACGCACGAAGAACACGGCGAGGTCATCAAGCGCATCAAGGAAGTCCGCGAACGTATGGAAGTACCGCTTGCCATCATGCTTGACACCAAGGGTCCCGAAATCCGGCTCGGCAGATTCGACGGCGGACATGCCATCATCGAAACCGGATCCTCCTTCACGCTCGTGACCACCGACTGCCTCGGCGACAGCACACGCGCGTATATCACCTATGCGGATCTTCCCTCTCAGGTGCAGATCGGCGGACGGATTCTTCTCAACGACGGCGCCATCGAGCTCATCGTCGAGGAAACCACCGATACCGAAATCCGCTGTTCCGTCAGTGCGGGCGGTGAGATCCGGGACGGCAAGGGCGTGAATGTGCCGAATGTGCATCTGAAAATGCCCCATCTTTCCGCAAAGGACAAGTCCGACATCCTCTTCGGCATCGAAAACGACATCGACTTCATCGCCGCTTCCTTCATGCGCTCCAAGGAAGACATCGTCGGCATGCGCAAGTTCGTGGACTACAACGGCGGTCACGATATCAAGATCATCTCCAAGATCGAAAACCTCGAGGGCATCGAAAACTTCGACGATATCCTGAAATACTCCGACGGCATCATGGTTGCGCGCGGAGATATGGGCGTCGAGGTCGCGTTCGAGCGTCTGCCCGGTCTTCAGAAGCGGTTCATCCGCAAGTGCTATCAGGCGGGCAAGATGGTCATCACCGCGACACAGATGCTGGAATCCATGATCGAGCACCCGACGCCCACCCGTGCGGAAATCTCCGACGTTGCGAATGCTGTATTCGACGGAACCAGCGCCGTCATGCTCTCCGGAGAAACCGCAATCGGCAAATATCCGCTCCGTGCCGTCCGTGCCATGGCGAAAATCGCGGAACAGGCGGAAAATGACGCCTTCACGATGCATGCGTATGAATCCATCGGCTACGATATCGACAACACCGACGTCACCAACGCTCTCTGTGACGCGGCATGCACCACGGCGTCCGACCTCAACGCGAAGGCGATCATCACCCTGACGACTGCCGGAACGAGCGCGCGCCGCATGTCAAAATTCCGTCCGACTCAGCCCATCGTTGCGGCAACTCCGCGCGTGAAGACGTTCCATCAGCTCGCACTTTCGTGGGGCGTGTATCCCGTCCTCGCACTGACGCAGGATTCCTCGGAAAAGCTGTTCCGCCACGCCGTGGACTGTGCAAAGCAGCTCGATCTCGTATCCCCCGGCGATCTCGTGGTCATCTCCGCGGGCGTACCCGTTGCGCTCTCGGGCAATACGAATCTTCTCAAGGTTGAAACCGTTCGCGGAAACGACTGAAACCGCCGGGAGAAGAGATAAGAGAGAACAGAGAAAAGAAAAGGAAGGAAATTTTCCATGAAAAAATTCATTTCCGATATAAAATCCATCGCTCCGTCGTACGGCAGTATCCCGTTCTGGAGCTGGAACGACAAGCTGGAAGAAAACGAGCTGCGGCATCAGATCCGGGTGATGAAATCCCTCGGGATGAACGGCTTCTTCATGCATGCGCGCGGCGGACTGGAGACGGAATACCTCTCCGACGAGTGGTTCGACTGCATCAATGTCTGCGTGGACGAGGCGAAAAAGCTCGGCATGGAGGCGTGGTCGTACGATGAAAACGGCTGGCCCTCCGGTTTTGCGGGCGGTGAACTCCTGAAAGACAAGGCAAACTTCGCCCTCGCCATCGAGCAGAAATCCGGCGCCTATCCTCAGTCCATGGAGGACATCATCGCCGTTTATAAAAAGAACGCCGACGGCACGTTCACGCATGTGACCTCCGACTATGGATGCGAAGAATACCTCATCCTGTATAAGCGGTACGACGAGAGCTACGTGGACACCCTGGACGGTGAGATCACGGACAAATTCATCGCGGCGACGCATGAAGCGTACAAAAAGCGCGTGGATGCCGCAGAATTTTCCGCTGACGGCGCGATGCCCGGCTTCTTCACCGACGAGCCGCAGTACTACCGCTGGGGCAATCCGTGGTCGAACATGCTCCCGGCTCAGTTTGAGAAAGCGTACGGATATTCCATCTACGACAAGCTTCCGGCGGTCTTCTTCGACTTCGACGGTGCTGACAAATTCCGCTACGATTACTACTACCTCATCCACAAACTGTTCATCAACAACTGGGTGAAAAAGGTTTACGACTGGTGTGAAGCGAATGGTGTATCCCTGACCGGACATGCAGTTGAAGAATCCTCCCTCAGCGGACAGATGATGTGCATCGGCGGGTGCATGCCGTTCTATGAATACGAAACCATTCCCGGCGTGGACTATCTCGGGCGCGGTGTTCAGGACGATATCTCCTTCAAGCAGCTCGGTTCCGCATGCGCACAGCTCGGGAAGAAGAAGGCACTGTCGGAAATGTTCGCGTGCTGCGGCTGGGACGTGTCCCCGAATGAACTGAAGCGGATCGCGGATGTGCAGTATGCCGGCGGCGTGAATCTGATGTGCCAGCATCTCTATCCGTACTCCGAGCGCGGTCAGAGAAAGCGGGACTATCCCCTGCACTACTCCGAGCACAATCCGTGGCAGGCCGAGCTTGCGGATTTCAACGCATACTACAACAATCTCGGCGCGGCACTTGCTCAAGGCACGGAATACGCACCGGTTCTTGTGATCCACCCGATCCACGGCGCATACTGCAAGTATAAAAAGAACACCGACTCCCTCGGCGAGATCGAAGGCAAATTCTTTGAGCTCTCGCGCTATCTCGGACAGAACCAGATTCCCTACCACTACGGCGACGAGTGGATGATGTCCCGCATGGCATCCGTCGACGGCGCGAAGATCAGGGTCGGTCTGTGCACATACTCCACCGTTGTCGTGCCGTTTACGTATTCTCTCGATGAATCCACCGTTGTGCTTCTTGAAAAATTCCGTCAGAACGGCGGCAGAATCGTGCGCTTTGACACCGTTCCGGCTTATATCGGCGGTGAGAATGCAAACGGTCGTCTCGACTGGCTGAACGACTGCGCCGGACGCGAAAGTCTCCTCGACTGCCGTGACGCCGTGATCGAAAAGGACGGCAGAAGCATCCCCGAGATGCGCAGGATGACCCGTCTGCTTGAAAACGGCGACCGCCTGACCTACATCACCAACATCAGCGGAAAAGAGTTTGAAAACGTCATCGTGACACTCCCTGCCGGAAACTGGGCGGAGCTTGACATGCACACGCTTGAGCTGAAACCGCTTGCTGTCTCAAACGACGGCGGCAGAACAGCAGTGAATCTCATCTTCCGCGACTCCGAATCCCACGTTCTCGTATGCGGTGAGGATGTTCCCGCCATGACCGCAAAACAGCCCGCGCTCCCGCGTGACTTCATCCCGATCCCGCGCACGGTTCGCCTCACCGAAAAGCCCGCGAACGTCATCACCCTTGACACCGCATCCCTCTCGAAGGACGGCGTGACCTATGATGAGCCCCTCTCCGTCTACGGCATCAAGGACAATCTTCTCAGACAGCGTTACGACGGCGCGGCATACCTGAAATTCACCTTTGATCTCGACTATACACCCGCGACTCTCAAGGCGGTACTTGAACCGATGTACACGCGCGTCACCGTCAACGGCACGGAAGTGACACCCGACAAAAACGACTGGTGGTTTGACAAATCCTTCGCGTCGGCTGAAATCGCACATCTCACGCACCCCGGCGTGAACGAAATCGTCGTGGAAGTGAACCATCACCAGCGGGAT
>JAFTPW010000188.1:0-3752 GCA_017463075.1 Clostridia bacterium | reverse complement strand
TATTTTCGCAGGCGGTTCTTCCGCTTATCACTCTGCTTGCCCTGGCTGCCGGAACAATCGGATTCTGTATTCTTCTGCGAAGTGTGATGAACCGGAAATCGGACGGACGGGATTATTCCTTCGTACATAAGAGCCGCCGGACGTATAAACCTGCCTTCGTGATCGTGCACTGGACGGTGATGATACTCAGCTTTGTCCTGCTGACATGGGGCGGAAGCTGGCTGGGGCTGTGGTTTGAGGAGCTGTATATTCCGGTGCTCTCGTGCAGTAAGTACAATCCCGAACAGATCGTCGGCAGTGCGTGCTACTATATGTCCCATCTGAACATCCTGTTTACGCTCGAGCCGAAGCAAATCATCGTATTTTTCGCCTGCTTCTTTATCCCGCTGTTCCTGTTCGGCAAGCTGTTCTGCGGATTTGTCTGCCCGATGGGATTTGCGCAGGATGTCCTTCATGCCGCCCGTCAGAAAACCGGAATTCAGGGTATTTCCATGACGGAAACGCTCTATGAACATCTGGCGGTCATCAAATGGACGGCGGTTCTGCTGTTTCTCGGTATGGGATTTGTGGGACTGGATTTCTGCAATATCTGTCCGGCAGTCACGCTGTCTCCGGCGTTTTCGGGATTCAAAACCACCGTGTACATCAGCGGATTTGTGATGCTGTTCGTGCTGGTCGGCAGTTTCTTCAAAAGCCGGTTCTTCTGCAATATCTGTCCGCTCGGTCTGATTATGGGACTGTTCCACAGGGTATCGCTGGTACGGCTGAACAAGGACTGTACCGCCTGCACCGAATGCGGAGCCTGCTACAATGCCTGCCCGATGGGGATTAGGACGATCTACACCGAGCGGGAAAAGGCGAATGTCACGGACATCAACTGTCTCATGTGCGGCGAATGTATCCGCAACTGCCCCGAAGACAACGCGCTGAAAATCACGCTGGCAGGCCGTCCGCTGTACACATCTTCCCGCGAAAAATTCATGAAACGCTTTGAAACCAAGAAGAAATCGAAAAAGGCGGTGACAAAATGAACGAACAGACGATACGGCGGCGGGAACGGTTCCGGTCCAAGTCTGCCTATATTGCCGCCAAATATCTGCGCCGCATGGAGGAGCTTTCGGGTCGTCCGGACGCGCTGACGCCGTTCACGGATGTGCTGAAAAAAGCCAATGTGGACTTTGAACGTGTCATGCCCGCGGACAAAAAAGTGATCGGCACCTACTGTATGATGGTTCCGCAGGAGCTGATTTACGCCGCGGGTGCGGAGAACGTCAAGCTCTGTTCCGGCAGTTTCACCGGATTTTCCATTGGGGAGGATATCACTCCCCGCGATGCCTGCCCGCTTGTGAAAGCAGTCGCCGGAATGCAGGAAATCGGGAAGCTCACACCCTACTCGGACTGTGATCTGATGGTCGTCCCGGTCACGTGCGACTGCAAAAAGAAACTGGCGTCCATGCTGGCAGAGTCAACTCCCGTTCATGTGATGCAGGTGCCGTCCATCCGTCAGTCGGACGAACTGTTGGAACTGTATGTGGAAGAACTGTATCGTTTCCTGCCCGTACTTGAAAATGTGACGGGAAACCGCATCACCTACGATTCTCTGATAGCCGGTGTGGATGCGGTCGGTGCGGCACAGGCGGAAATGTCCCGCTTCCTGCGGCTGCGGCGTTCCTCGAAAACCATGCTGATCCGCGGTACGCACACGATGGCAGTCATGAATGCGCTGAGTCTCATGCCCATTGACGACTGGACGGCGGCTTTGAAACAGCTGAATGATGAACTGGAAGACCGACTGCATCAGGAGTTTGCCATCACCCGGAAAAAGCTGCCGCGGATTCTCCTGACCGGCTCTCCGGTGGTGTTTCCCAACATCAAACTGCCCCTGCTGATCGAGGAAACCGGCGGCGCACTGGTGGCTGACGAAACCTGCATGGGCGAGCGATTCCTGTATGATCCGCTGGCAGTCTGGGATCGGAGCTTTGACGGCTATATGCGCGCGATGGCAACCCGTTCCATCCGTCCCTGCACCTGCCCGACGTTCTTTGACAGTTCCACGAGAATTTACCGGCTGAAGCAGATGATAAAAGACAATCAGGCGGAAGGTGTGGTTTACCATGTCCTCCGCGGATGTCTGGTGTATGATTTTGAATATCAGCTGATCGAGGAAGAAATGGGAAAGCTCGGAATCCCGATCATCCGTGTGGAAACGGACTACAACGAAGAAGACATCGAACAGCTCCGGATCCGCATCGAAGCGTTTGTGGAACTGATCAAGCTGAGAGAGGAAACATAACGATGGAAGAAAAATATTATATCGGTCTTGACGGCGGTTCTACTTACATCAAAGCGGCTCTGCTGAAAGGTCGGGAGGTCGTAGATACCGAAGTACGCTCCACGGGGATTTCCAACAACGAAACCGCCGCCGCACTGGTGGATGAAATGACCGCAAAAGCCGGAATCCGCAGAGAAGACGTGGCGTACATCATGGCGACGGGATACAGCCGGAAGGTACTGGATGTGGCGGACGACGATATTTCCGAAATCACCGCCCACGCCTACGGTGTCCGCATTACGGCTCCCGAAGGATACCGTCCCGGCATGATCGTGGACATCGGCGGTCAGGACTCCAAGATCATCTATCTGGATGCCAATTACAACGTAAAAAACTTCGCCATGAACGACAAATGCGCCGCCGGAACGGGAAAATTCCTCGAAGTTGTGGCGCAGACGCTGGAAACGACCATCGATCAGGTCGGCCCGCTGTCACTGGAAAGCAAAGCTCCCTGCGATATCAACTCCACCTGCGTGGTGTTCGCACAGTCGGAGATTATTTCACTTGTGGCACGGAAGTTTGACCGTCGGGATATTCTTGCCGGGATGCACCTGTCGATGGCAAAGCGCATTATTAAAATGATGAAAAAATCCGAACGCACCGGCGATATTCTGATGACCGGCGGCGGTGCGCTGAATGTCGGAATCCACAAAATGTTCGAGCAGGAGCTGATGAAGGACGTTTATGTGGCAAAGTATCCGCAGTTCAACGGCGCGATCGGAGCGGCACTGATTGCAGGCGGCAGAGGATGATGGATTTTGCAACCCTTCTTCCCCTGCTGCTGACCGGAGCCGGTACGGGACTGACCTGCGGTGTGAGCTGCGGTGCCTGCGGGAATCCGATGATAAACGGGTTTCTGGCAGGGTATCTGTTCACGCACACCGACCGGCTGAAGAAAAGTCTGGTGGCGTTTGCAGGATATCACATGGGTCGGGCGGTCACAGTTTCCCTGTTGTGTCTGATGATTTCACAGTTCGGCAGCCGGATCGTCGATGATACCGGAAACCTCTTCGGCTTCAATCTGCACCGGATTGTTTATGGACTCATGCTGATTTTCACCGCCGTTCTCATTGTGAGATGGTTCATGGAGAACAGCGTTCGTTCCGGAACCTGCTCCGGCAGATGCCGCAGAATCTCCGACCGGCGGTTTGTGCCCATGTTCCTGTACGGTGCGGTCAGCGGAATGTCCCCCTGTGCATCCCTGATGGTAGTGCTCAGTTATGCCTCCGCACTGACGGCAGGAGAAGCGGTTCTTGTCGGACTGAGTTTTTCTCTTGCAAATTCCGTGATTCCGCTGATCCTGCTGACCGCTCTGACGGGACTGCTTTCGGAACAGATGCACCGGGAAATCCCCGGAAAAATCCGGTATCTGCAATTAGCCGTCTATATCGTATTTGCCTGTGTTTTGATAAAGAATCTA
>JAFTPW010000187.1:0-11626 GCA_017463075.1 Clostridia bacterium | reverse complement strand
GTGGAAACTGATCCCGTGGAAACTGATCCGGTAGAAACTGATCCTGTGGAGACTGACCCTGTGGAAACCGATCCCGTAGAAACTGATCCCGTTGATACTGATCCCGTGGAAACCGATCCCGTAGAAACTGATCCTGTGGAAACCGATCCCGTGGAAACCGATCCCGTGGAAACCAAACTGCTGGAAACCGAGCCTTCGCCTTATGAGACGGTTTACATCTCCGGCAAGATCTTCGAAACTCTGCCGGCTGAGACCGAGCCCGAGGAAACCGAGATCGAACCGGTTGAAATTCCCGAAGAGGACGTTCCGCTTGCTGAGCTTCCCGAAGAAACCGAGCCGGAAATCGAGCTTCCCGATGAAGAAGTTCCGCTCACCGATGTGCCCGATGAAACCGTTCCCGATACCGGTGACACCAATCTGTGGTACACCATCGCAGGATTTTCCGCGTTCGCACTGGCTGGCATGCACATTTACGACATGAGAAAAAAGAAGGAACAGGATGCCTGATTCCGAACCGTAATAACGGATGGGAACGAGTTGTGAGGAAATGCTCTGACAGCTCGTTCCTGTCATGTCTGCGAAACTTGAGAAAGGAGGAACCGCATTGCTGAAGAAAATCGTCAGACGCGCGCTTGTGCTGCTGTTCCTCGTCGGAGTCGGCGGAATTGCCGTGCAGAATCTGAGCTATCTTCTCGCCGAGCGTGCCCATGCCGAAGCGGAAGCCCTCGCGGGTGTGACCATGCCGGTAATCGCGGAAACCGAAGCGGAAACTGTCCCGGAAACGGAAACTGCCGAGACTGAATCCGAAACCGAGCCGGAAACGGAACCCGAAGTCCCTGAGACTGAGACCGAAACTGAGACGGCAGTTTCTGAAACCGAAGCTCCCGAGACGGAGACGAAAACCGAAACCCAAGCTCCTGAAACGGAACCTGAGAGCGAAACCGAAGTCCCTGAGACGGAACCTGAAACCGAAGTCCCCGAGACGGAACCCGAGACCGAAACCGCACCTCCCGAGACAGAACCCGCCGAGACCGAACCGGAGATTGACGAATACGCACAGCAGCTTCTCGCGACCGATCTTGCACCGCTCCGCGAGAAAAACGACGACGTCATCGGATGGATCGCCGTTCCCGGAACGTACATCTCCTATCCGCTCATGCAGGGTGAGGACAACACGCATTATCTCTACTACTCGTGGGAAGGCTGGTGGAACTGGTCGGGCTCGATCTACCTTGACTACCGCTCTTCATCGGACTTCACCGACTTCCACTCCATCATCTACGGTCACCGCATGAGCAACGACACCATGTTCAACGCGCTGAAAAACTTCGCCGATCCCACGTTTGCGGCAGAAAATCCGTCCGTGTACATCCTCACCGAAGACGGGGTGCGCCGGTATGACGTCTTTGCCGCGTACGAAACCGCAGTCGACGGCACGCACAGCTACCGGCTCGGACTGGAGAAGCCGGAGGATCAGCAGAAATTCATCGACTACTGCCGGAGAAATTCCGCAATCAGTACGGATCTTGCACCGAGCAGTGAGGACGGCGACCGCATTCTGACCCTCTCGACCTGTGCTGTCTCCGGCGACATGGACTACCGCTGGGTCGTGCACTTCGTTCTGGCATATGAAGAACTCCCGAAAGAATAAAAATCCGCTGACCGGACATTCCCACCCGGTACGGCGGATTCTTTTTGCGTATTCACAGCCTTCGCTTCATCTGCTCGGGATTTTCAGCGTACGCGAGCGCGTTTTCCGCAGTGATCTTCCCGTCCTGATACAGGCTGAGGATGGACTGATCCATCGAAATCATGCCCTCTGCCGCAGACGACGCGATCACGGCGGGAATCTGGTGGGTTCTTCCCTCCCGGATCAGGCTTCGCACCGCGCTGTTCATGACCATGATCTCGAACACGGGGAGCAGGGTGCCGTCCTTCGCCGGGATGAGCTGCTGGGAGATGACCGTGTGCAGAACCGACGCGAGCTGGATGCGGATCTGACTCTGCTGTTCAGCCGGAAACACGTCGATGACGCGGTCGATGCTGGTGACACATCCGCTGGTGTGCAGGGTCGCAAATACGGTGTGTCCCGTCTCGGCGGCGGTCATGGCAACCTTCACGGTCTCGGCGTCGCGCATTTCCCCGAGCAGAATCACGTCCGGTGCCTGCCTGAGACACGCGCGCAGTCCGGAGATGCAGTCCTCTGTGTCGATGGCGATCTCGCGCTGGCTGATGATGCTTCTGTCGTTGCGGTGCAGAAACTCGATCGGATCCTCCAGCGTCACCACATGGCACGCACGGGTGTGGTTGATCCGGTCGACGATGCACGCCTGCGTGGTGGATTTGCCGCTCGCCGCCGTTCCCGTGCACAGGACAAGCCCGTGGGAAATCTCCGCGAGCTTCATGATCCGTTCGGGAATGCCGATTTCGCGGTAATCCGGGATGCTGAAGGACACAATCCGGATCACAGCCGCCTCCGAGCCGCGCTGACGGTAGGTGCTGACGCGGAACCGCGCAAGTCCCGGCACGGCAAAAGAAAAATCGTCGTCTCCGCGCGTCCGGAAGGAATCCCGGCTCCGCTCTGCCATTTCATACAAGCTCCCGATGAGGCGCTCCGTGTCGGGTGGTAAGAGTCTGCCGCCGTCCATGTGGCACAGCTGACCGCGGATCCGACAGCTTGCGGCACTTCCCGCGACGACGAACACATCCGACGCACCGCGCTCCACTGCCGTCTCAAGGTATCCAAGCATTTCAGTCATGTTTCTTCTCCGTTTATCATCGTTCCGTCCCACACCGCTGTGGTTCCATCCGTCTTTCGGTCAACGACGGTAATCTGCCGCCACGCGAGGACGGTATATCCGCCGTTTTCATCCATCTCAACCGTGACATCAAGCACGCGGGAATCCGTGACGGGACAGGTGTAGGTGTATCGGTTTCCGTTCCGGGTCACGCCGTCCGGGCACTTTCCTTCGCGCAGCATGGCGAGGATTTCGTGCGCCCTGACTTCGGCGTCCAGTGATGCGGCAGTCTGCTGTGCATAACGTTCGGACGAATCCCATCCGGCTTTCACGCGGCTCAGCGTCAGAAGTGAGAGCACCGTTAAACACAGCACGGCAAAAATCACGAGAAGCGATGCCGCGCCGAACATTTTATGTTTCATCGTCCATGCCTCCCGTCTGCCATGCGGCGGGTACCGTGAAAATCACATCTTCCTCCGCATCGCGCACCGTAATCACGGCTTTCCCGAGGTATTCCGATTCCGTCGGCACAGGCTCCGCAGTCAGCACATACGCGCCGCCGTCGGGTGTGACAGTCCAGTTTTCGTCATAGCAAATCACCCAGCAGCCGTCAGTCACAGCACCGCCGTATGTTCCGCATGCCGCATCCAAGTCCCCGGCGCAATACCCGAGCATCTCCACAACGTTCCGTGCCTCCGTGACACAGCGATCCCGCGCGGTATTTTCCGCTGACATCCGTCCGCTGAGCGTGAAAATCCGCAGACAGATCCCGGCGGCAAGGGCAAACACAGCGATCATGACGGCAATCTCAATCAGAATCAGCGTTTCCTTCCGTTTCATCCCGCCGCTCCTTTCCGCCTGCCGCGCAGATTGTATTGTATAACAACCGTTTCACCGTCCGCTGTCAGCTCAGCCGTCAGAAGTCCGTCCTCATCCGAGGGAACAAACGCATCCAGCGGCAGGAGTTTTTCACCGGCGTCCGGCTCCAGTTCCACATCCGCTTCGCAGAACAGCTCCCTCAGGTATCCGTCATAGCAGTAGACCCGCGTCAGGTATGCCGTTCCCTCATGCGTTTCGGTAAATTCGAGTGCCGCAATCCCGCAGAACGCGCCGACGGAGACATTCTGTGCCTGATCCAGCCGCATGTTCACGTACTGCACCGCGGTTCTCAGGGTTCTTCCCTCCTGTTCGCGCGCCGTGAGCCGTCCGGTGATTTCCGCTCCGCTGTACAGGACATGCAGAAGGAGCACCGCGAGCACGGCAAACAGGAGCACGGGAACGATCACAGTCATCGTATGTTTTCTATTCATCGAGCGCCACCACCGTTATCTCCGGCATCAGGTTGTCGGCAATTGCTTCGTAGAACACCGCGTACCGGCTCTCATCCACAGTGACGCCGTAATGCTCCGCGAGATATGCGAAATCCGGCGGGTAGAATCCTTCCGCGGCATAGCACGACACGGCGGCAAAGCGGCATGCGTCCTCAATCTGCGCGAGCTTTTGTGCACGGTGCGCGTCCGAGATCCCCTCCGTCATCGCGGCAAATACGATCAGCACGAGGACAACGGTCAGGGGATACAGCAGCGTTTTCAGTATCATCCGCAGTTTTTTCATCAGCGTCACCCGATCAGGTTCATCAGCCCCGTCATGGGAAGCATCACGCCGAGCAGAACACCGCCGATGAGGAGGGACGAAATCAGCACCAGCACCGGCTCGATCCGTGAAACTGCCCGCTCGAGTGCGTCGTCCGCGTCTTTCTCAAGGCGTCGTGCAATCTCCAGTGCGGCACGTTCTGCGGCTCCGCTCATCGCGGCAAGTCCGAGCAGGCGGCATTCCGATCCCGGCAGAAGTCCGGTTTTCTCAGCGGCGTCGGCGAGGGATTCCCCGGCCCGGATCCGGCTGAGACAGTCACGGCATTTTTCCGCACTCTCCATGTAATTCTCAAAAAGCAGACCCGCCGTTTCCACCGCTTCCTCCGCTGTCAGTCCGCTTGCCGATGCCATGTACAAAGCCCGTGCGAAGTGCGCGGTGTGCAGTTTTCCGGCAAGCTTCGTCCTGTTCAGCCGTACATTGAGCCAATCGCGGCATCCCGGAGACATGAACAGCACAAGCGCACCGGCTGCGGCAAGTCCGACGACAGCAAGCAGAACGGGCAGAGCGGCGCTGAAAATCACACCCGGCAGCTGCAAATCCCCGCCGAAGGATGCGTAAACCTCGTCAAACACCGGCACAACCTTCCAGAGAAGCACCGCGATCACTCCCAGCATCACGAAGAGAAGCGTGCACGGATACAGAACCGCGGAACGGATCCGCCGTGCGGTGTTTTCACGGAAGGTGTAGTAATCCGCAAGTGCGTTCAGGGATTCCTCGAGCCGGCCGGTTTTCTCGCCGATTTTCAGCATCGCGGTCATCTCCTGCGGGAATTGTCCGGTTTTCTCAGCGGCATCGGACAAAGGCAGGCCGGTAAAAACGTGCTCCGCCATTTCCGTGAGGCAATCCGACAGCTCTTTTTCCTCCTGTGCGATGACGGTGAGGCTGTTTCCGATGTCCCCTCCGGCGTGCAGGAACAGCGCCAGCTCCAGGCAGAGCATCGAGAGCGCGCCGTCGGTCAGTTTTTTGTGTTTCATAGGCATTCTCCCTTGCATTCCGGGGATGTCAGTACAAATATTTCGCCGTGTAGTTGGTACCGTCGCCGATGTAGTCCATGATCGCCTGACTGCGGTTGGCTGAGGACGCAAACGTCGGGTCCATTCTCTGCCACGATGTGCCGTCAAAACGGATCACGCCGTCAATCCAGCCTTCTTCCTCCGACCAGACGCTGATCCACGCGTGGTAGGTCTTTCCGGCGTATCCGACGACGAGCTTCGCCGGGATGTTCTGACTGCGCAGCATTCCTGCCATCAGCGCGGCGTAATCGAAGCAGATGCCCTTTTTCTCCGCCAGCACTGCATCCAGCACCGGGAGGTATCCGCTCTTCACCGACGCGGCTTTTTCTTTATCGTAGGTCAGCGTCTCCGTCACAAAATCGTAGACCGCGCCGACTTTGTCGAGGGTGTGCTCCATTCCATCGGTCAGCTCGGCGGCTTTTTTCACCGTTTCGGGAGCCGAGACATAATCGACATACTGATTCGGGTACAGAAACGGCAGAAATTCACTCTTCAGCGTCACCGCAATCTTCCCGCTGATGACGGCGGCGTACTTCGAATCCACGGCGTTGATGTACACAGTTACCGTGTAGTCTCCGTCGCCTTCCGCAAACGGGAACACTGCCCACTCGCCGGCTTTGAGGTTGTAGGTGTACGTGACCGCGGGGCCTTTCACCTGTGCTTTCAGACGTTTGTCCGTCTCCGCCGTGCAACGCACCATGACGTATCAGTCAGCGGCATTGGAGTAGTCGATGCAGGCTTCAGCGTTCTGCTTTACGGCGATTCCCGGTGCGTTTGCCGTGAGAAGTGCCGTTTCCGGTGCGGGTGAATCCGCCAGTGCGACCGCTTCGTCCTCGATGACGACAGTTTCCATGGGGCGCACATCGGTGTATATCGTATCCCCTGCGGCGCATCCGGTCAGAAATCCCGCCAGAACCAGGGTGAGCCAGAAATTTTTCTTCATTATATTACTTCCTCCGTAGTCTCATTCGACCGCATCAATGCCCTGCACGGCATAGTCGATCCGGATGGGTGTGTGAGGGTATTTTTTCATATAGGAATCCGTCAGTCTCAGGCAGACCTTCAGACTGTCGTCGTAACCCGCATGGGGCAGCATGACGGCGATTTGGGACGCACTGCACCGAGTCACCATGTCGCCCTTGCGCAGGGACTTGCAGATATGCGCTTCGAGATTGTCCATTGCCGTCTCCAGACTACGGCGCGTGAGCTCCTTATCCAGCCTTCCGCTGACGCTGAGCAGTGCGACATGAACCGCCTCGCCGCTCCGTGCAAGAACCCGTGCCTGTGCCTGATAGACGTTGCGGAAGAAATCGAAATCGCAGAGAAGCGCACCCGACACCGGTCCCGTCTCCTGCAATTGTTCCCGCAGAGCTTCGGGAGTGACGGTGTGTCCGTTGACGGTACGCAGAGCTTCCCGGTAGAGCGCGCGGCTTTCCTGATCGGGCATCACGCCGAACTCCGACAGAAGCAAGCGGCTCATGTCCTCGTAAACGGCGATCACTTCCGTGCGTCGGTTCAGGGCAAGCAGGCTCCGCATCATGAGCTGATACAGCACCTCCTGCGAAGAATCCGTCTTCAAGGCACTGCGGCAGAGCGTCACGCACGCCTCATACCGCGACTCCGTTTCCAGACGGCTGACTGCACCCTGAACGGCGCGGAGATAGAGATTCTGATAATACGCAGCCACCGGGATGACCCACGCCTCGGACGCCTGCATCGCGCAGAACGTGCCGGTGTACAGGCTCAGGGCATCGAGAATCTGTTCCGTGGATGCCGTGGACGCCAGTATTTCCTCAAACCGCTCCGCATCGACTTCCATGACGACATCGGGATTCCATCCGTAGCCGCCGTCACGGTACTGTAAGAGGGTGTGTCCCATGTCCTCTCCGAGCCGGTTCAGAGCCGAACGCACCCGATGCACGGCAGTTTTGAGAGCACCGGAGCCGTTTTCGTCCATGTGCAGGAGGGAAATGAGCTCATCCGCCGGGACAATCCGCCTGCGGTGATGCAGAAGATAGGAAAGAAGCACCCATACCTGCCCTGCCCGCCCGGATTCGCAGCCGATCTGCGCGTCGCCTATTGCGAGTGTCAGGCTCCCGAACATGCGGACTTTCAGTGTGATCCGTTCCATTGCCGCTCCCTCCAAAAAATCGTGATATATCATAATTGTACGATATCGACGTCCTCCTGTCAACAGGTTTTCGGAAATTTTGGTTTTCGATTGCAATCCGGCGCACGGGTGTGCTATAATGGATTCAGAAAAATTCCGCGAAAGGAACCAAACTCCATGACAAGAACCGATTTCACCGTCCGCGGCGGCGTGTACATTCTTGAAAACGTCAACCTCGCCGACGGGATGTATCTCTCCGTGCGTTTTTCCGGCGTGTCCGGCTGTTCCCGTATCGACATTGCCGCGGATGCCCCGGAAAACACCATTCTGACCATGTCCGTCATCGGGTATCACGGATTCCCGGAGAAGGACATCGCACACGTTCAAATCCACGTTCTCTCCGGTACTCACACGCTGTATCTCAGGCCGCGCCCGGGCATGACAATCACCGCCGTGGAGCTGAACGAAGAAAATCCCGTGCCGGAATATGTCCCTGTTCCGGAAGAAGCCCTCGTTGACATGCAAGCCTCCACATGGGCGGCGACGGATGAACTTGGCAGAAAGATCGCCGACACCGAAGACGTGCGCGGATACCGTCCCGACCGCAAAGTCGGCATTTTCTACTGGTCATGGCGCGACGCACACTCCGCTCTGGAACCCGTGAACGTGTCAAAAATCATGCAGGAGACGCCGGGTGCCGAATACAACGAAAACCATCCCGCATGGGGTGAGAACCGGCGCACACAGGCATTCTGGAACGAGCCCCTGTACGGCTACTACCTCAACCGCGACCCGTATGTCATCCGCCGTCATGCCGTACTTCTCGCGGACGCAGGTGTGGACATGATTATGTTCGACTGCACCAACGGCTCCCTCGTCTGGAAGGAATCGTACGAACCCATTCTCGAAGGCTTCCGCGCCGCACGGGCAGACGGCATCAACGCGCCGAAATTCGCCTTCATGCTCAACTTTGCACCGTTCGGAACGAGTGAGGACATGCTCCGCGCGCTGTATCAGGATATCTACTCCGTCGGAAAGTACCGCGATCTGTGGTATCTCCACGACGGCAAGCCGCTGATTATGGCGTATCCCGAATGCCTCCCGGAAACAGGCACATGCGATGCCGATACCGCACTCCTTGACGAAATCCGCGCGTTCTTCTCCTTCCGGCCCGGTCAGCCATCGTACGGATACGGACCGACCGAGACGCGGATGTGGGGCTGGCTCGAGAAATATCCCCAGCACAAATTCGGTCAGCGCGCGGACGGAACATGCGAAATGATGACCGTCGGCGTGGCACAGAACTGCAATGACGAGCTGATCTGCACGTATTTCAACAACCGCGGCACCTACGGCAGAAGCTACACGCACGAGTTCGGACACAAGCTCCTTGACGAAACCTCGTACAAATACGGCTACAACGTGCAGGAGCAGTGGGACCGTGCCATCGACTGCGACCCGGACTTCATTTTCGTCACCGGATGGAACGAATGGATCATGGGACGCTGGCACGAACCGTGGGTGAAGGATCCCGACAGCACCCAGCTCGCCTTCGTGGATCAGTTTGACCTCGAGCACAGCCGGGACATCGAACCCGACCGCGACGGCATCCGCGACACCTACTACCTCCAGCTCTGCGCAAACATCCGGCGGTACAAGGGCGCATTCCCACGTCAGATCCCGTCCGCGCCGAAGACAATCCGCACGATCGAAGATTTCGCGGATGTTCAGCCCGTCTACCGGAGCGCAAAGGGCACAACGCTCCACCGCGACTGCCGCGGCTTCGGCTCGACGCACTACGAAAACACCACCGGACGGAACAACATCGTCACGGCAAAGGTGGCTCGGGATGACACTTCCGTTTACTTCATGGCGGAATGCGCGGAGGAGATCACGGAAAAATCCGGCGTGAACCACATGACGCTGTACATCAATCTCACCGGGGATGACACAACCGGATGGGAAGGATACGATCTTGCCGTCAGCCGTGCAGAAGGAAGTGACGGTCAGGTTCCCGTGGAGCAGTACGGCAGAACCGGATTTGAGACCGTGATGCACATCCCGTACACGCAGTCCGGCAGAACGATCGTCTACACCCTGCCGCGCTCCCTGTTCGGTGAGAAGCCGCTCGATTTCCGCTTCAAGTGGGCGGACAACGTGGGCAGCGACGACATCATCGACTTCTACTGCGACGGCGACACTGCTCCGAGCGGACGGTTCAGCTACATCTACCGCGAAAGCGCCTTCCCGATCAAAGAATAACAACGCAAAAAGGAACCCGTGGGATTCATCCGTCTCACGAGTTCCTTTTGTTATGCCGTTTATTCCACTTCGACAACGCCGCCGGGCTTTACGGTGATCTTCATGCCGTCCTTCACATAGCGGAGGAATTCCTCGCCGAGCGAATCGACAACGGGCATCGTCACGCCGTCAACCCACACATCCGCGAGAACAGCACCGGCAGCCGCGAGGGAGTCGATGTGTCCCGAAAAGAGCATGCAGGCGGGATTTTTGCCCATTGCGCAGGCACAGTACAGCACCAGACCGCCCGTCGTGGAGCCGATCGTCTGCGGGAGACAAAGTGCCTTGCCGATCATGGGCTTGCCGTACAGTTCCGCATTGCTCTGGTCACCGCATTTGACGTCCTTATCGCCGAATTGCAGTGCCATCTGGAAGGATGCGAGCGTATTGAAGCCTTGTGTGGTGACGACCGCTTCCGCCGTAACTTCACCGGGGGTGACGACTCTTCCCTGAAACTGTTTCATTTTCACTTACCTCCCTTGGTGATTGCGTGCAGGATTTCGTCGTCCGTGTAGTATCTCGCGCTGGTGTAGGTGCGGAGCTTATTGGACGAGGTGATGACGGGCATCTTCTTGCACAGCGGGTTGTTCATGTACATCAGCGGACAGATGTAGGATGTGATGACGCCGGTCGCCTTGAGTCTTGCCGCGTATTCGGTCTTCTCAAATGCCTCAAGCACGCCGGGGGACGCAGTGAACACGGTAGGGATCGAGACCTTCTTCGCGCCGGTCTTTGCGAGTTCTGCTTCGATCTTTTCCGTCCAGTCGCGGAACTGCTCGAGGGAGAGATGCGGACATCCGACAAAGCACAGCTTCGGTGCGGCATCGGGATTCTTCCAGATCACGGGATAGTTCTTCTTCACGCGCTCAAGCTCCGCGTCGTCAATGATGTATTCCTTTGCACCGGGAGCGATCAGGGATTCCCCGGATTCGACCGCTTCGGGTGTGAGATTTGCGATGTGATAGAGTCCGACCGCACCGTTGGAGGCAGTAGCCGCGCCGAAGTCCTTGAGATATGCGCATGCCGCGTCGTTGAGCTCCGTACCGATCCACCGGTCAAGACCGATGACGTACGGCACATCCTCCATGACCTTCATGCCGATTGCGGAACCGAGGAGCTGTGCTTCGGGCTTCTTCGTGGTCTGAATCTTCACGATCCACGTCGCTTTTCTGCCTTCGTCCGTGAGCAGACCGAAGTACGGGACGTATCCCACAATGGAGCCCATGATGTCGATGATGCCGGAGTTGCGGTTGCATCTTGCGCCGAGCACGGAGTTTGCGTAGACAACCGCGCTGGATTCCGCCCAGGAGAGGACGTCGCCCTTCTTCGGCTTGTTTCCGACTTCGTCCATGTAGCAGGTGCAGGTGAATGCGTTCTTGTCCATGAGACCGAGCTTCGAGAGCTGATTTTCATAGAAATCCTGCTTCGTGTACATGAATTTATTGAACACGAGATTCTGAAGGAAATTCGCGGGAACGTTTTTGTCAATGGGTCTCGGGTCAACGGAGAATTTCTGTCCGGATGCCACGCCCGCGTCGAGAATCTGCTGCATCAGATCGTACACAGGGGACATGACCTTGAGCCCGAAGGAGGTTACGAGGTGGTTGTACTCGGAGGTGATGGGCACCAGCTTTTCCGCTTCGAACGCGTCGCCGTACATCACCAGCGTTTTCATGACCTTGGCGAGCGTTTCACCCTTTTCGCCGTCAAGAATCGCCTGCTGTTCTTTTGTCAGTATCATAATTTATCTCCTGTTTTACAGTTTCATGCATACATCCCACGTACCCCAGATAACGGTACGGAGATTGCCC
>JAFTPW010000186.1:0-3433 GCA_017463075.1 Clostridia bacterium | reverse complement strand
TTATTCATCAGCTTTCAGCGCAGACGCCTTTCGGAATCCACCGATCGAAAGGACTCCCCGAAACGAGGCCACCTTTGAACCATGTCTATCTCTTCTTGCCTTTCGTCAGATCATAGCTGATACCCAGCAGAAACGCCATCGTATCGTCATTTACACATCCATCCAGAGTTGCAGTCAGCCAGTGATTCCGGTTCATGTGGTACGCCGGATAGATCCCGCACTGTCCGTGGAATGAGCGGAGAACCTCCGGATCGCATTTCACGTTCACGATATCAATCAGTTCGTCTTTATCAAGCCCAAGCTTTGTCATCGGAATCCGCATGGCGATGGCGAACCACTTGCGGTTGCCGGGATGACGGAATACAGCGGTGACAAAATCCCCTGTGAACGGGTAGTCCGCAGTGATGCCGAAAGTGGACTCAATATAGGATTCAAGTTCGGTTCTGGTCATTTGTCCGTATCTCCCAACAGTTCCAGCGTCCGCTGATCTGCCTTGCCGCCGAAGAATTTCTCCAGTGCCCGATGGTATACCGAACCGTCTTCACTGACCGCGGCGAACAGTGTCATGGACGAACGCAGCTTTATGGCGTCAATTCCGCCGAAAATTACATTGGGATTGGATTCATCCAGAGCCAGCAGAACTTCGGGGATTTCATGCAGTCTGGCGGACAGAACCGGATGGGCGAGATATGCTTTCGCTTCCGAACAGTTGTCGATTCCGTAGATGTACGCCATGTCGCTCATGCCAAGTCCGCGCATCTGCGGGAAGATAAACCACATCCAGTGGGATTCTTTCCGTCCGTTGCGGATTTCGCGGAGCGCGGCAGGGTAGATGTGTTCCTGTGTTTTGAGGAAGCGGTCGAGTGTGTCGGTCATGATACGGCTCCTTTGGCTGAAAGAATGTCGTTTTGATTGTAGCATATTCTGTGCGGAAAGTCAAATACTCCAAAATCTTGACATCACCTGCTCCTGTCGGTTATAATAGTTACAACAGAATCAAAACACAGGAGAAACAAAATGAACCGAACCCAAACACAACAACGATGTGGTCCGGATGAGATACCGGAGGCAGGTATGAAACTGCATATTCCGGCTTTGGATGAACTGTGGTTCAAGGAGGAACTGCTCGCCGATCCGGAAACCATGTCCTACAATCACACATACGGCGGCACGATTCCGTTTCCCCGTGAAAAATGGGCGGCATGGTATAACCGGTGGATCGTGCATCATGAAAACAAGCGGTTTTACCGGTACCTCAAGTTGGATGACGGTACATTCGTCGGTGAAATTGCGTATCATCTGGACGAAGAACGCGGGATTACCATCGCCGATGTCATTGTTCATGCGAAATACCGCGGACGTGGTTATGGCAGAACCGGACTGAACCTGCTGTGTCAAACGGCAAAGGAGAATGGCGTGACGGTGCTGTACGACGATATTGCCATTGATAATCTGGCGGTGACGCTGTTTCTGCAATGCGGATTCGCGGAAGAATACCGTACAGATGAGATCATCATGCTGAAAAAGCAGCTTTGAATAGGGAGGAATTATGCTGAAATTTATCTGTTACCCCAAATGCACCACCTGCCAGAAGGTGAAAAAGTGGCTGGACGACAACGGAATCGAATACGAACTGCGGGATATTAAGACGGACAATCCCACGCAGGACGAACTGACTCTGTGGTATGAGAAAAGCGGTCTGTCGCTCCGGAAATTTTTCAACACAAGCGGACTGCTGTACAAGTCGATGGAGCTGAAGGATAAACTTCCAGGGATGAGTGAGGTGGAAATGCTGCAGCTTCTGGCGACGGACGGTATGCTGGTGAAGCGTCCGCTGCTCGTCGGCGGGGATTTTGTGCTCGTCGGATTTAAGGAAGCGGACTGGGCGGAGAAACTGAAACGGTAAATAATACTCGAAAATGAAAGAGCGGTTCTGTTCCGGACAAACACCGGACATAGAACCGCTCACTCATTTATTGTAATAAAAGGAAGAGATGCTATGCTTAAAAATATACTTCCTTCTGTCAGTCCGCAATCGTCCCGAACACATCTTCGATCTCGCCCATGAAGACATAGTGCAGCGGCTGACCTTCCCGGTAGAGGAACTGCTTGATATCCTCCGGCAGCTCGTCGCGTTCCATTTTGTGGGCATAGATTTTCTTACACACAAACGTCAGCTCCGCTTCTTCAAAGCCGACCGCATTACCAAGCGGCTTCGGGGTCAGCGAAGTTTCGGAAATCTTATCCGGTACATCTCTGCCCGACTTCATGCCGAGAAGTCCGAGATCCTTCCGGTATTCTTCCGGGAAGAAGCACACGGTGAAGTGATCGTGCTTCATGAGAATTTCGGTCGTGTACCGGTTTTCCCGCAGGAATACGGTAACGATCTGCTTGCCGCGGTTCGGAGGTCCCCAGATCGTTCCCATGGTACCCCAGCCGATGGTCATGGTGTTGTATTCGTCGGGTGTTCCGGCAGTCGCAAGTCCCCAGCGTTCGTTGAAAAGATTGAAAACGTCGTATTTCGCTTTCGCAAAGTTGCTCATGTTCAGTTCCATATTGTTCCTCCAATATAAAATTATTTCTGCGTAAAATTATTTCATCTGTTCTTCCCAGAAAGCCGCGGCATCATGAATCCAGCCTTCCGCAATGGTGCCGGTGCCGAGACCATAGCCGTGCGGCAGACCTTCGTATGCGTGAAATTCCGTGGGGATTCCCAGCGCGGACATGGCATCCAGCCGCCGCTGCATGGTTTCCCAGTCTGCAATCCAGTCGTTTGTGCCCACGTTCACATAGGTCGGCGGGTCATCCTTGCTGTATTCACTGTGTCCGGTGTACTGCATCACCACCATGCCGGGTTTCGGTACACCGTTTTCGCCGAATCCTTCGGGGCCGTATGTGCCGAGATATGCCGCCATCCGCGCACCTGCCGAGCCGCCCCAGACGGAATAGCAGTCGGTGTCCACTTCCAGTGCGTCCGCATTCTCGAAAATGAAACGGATCGCACGGGCAAGGTCTTCACAGGCAGTCTGCGCACCGGGGCGGTAGATCAGCGCAAAGGCATTGTAGCCCATTTTTGACAGCTCCAGTGCGTGCGGAAAGCTGTCGTGCATCGCGCCCACATAGGCAAATCCGCCGCCGGCATTGCAGACTGCGAATTTCGCACCGGGTTCGCCTTTGAAGAAGAACAGACCGGTGTCCTCCTTCGCGGGATCGGCGGCTTTTTCCTCGTCTGTGTAGATGTTGTAGAAAACTGTCTCACCGGCTTCCGTATGGGATTTCATGTAGTTCACGATCTCCACCGTTTTGTCGGGTGCAATATGATTATACCACGTCACTTCCAGATCGGCAAGGGTTTCGCCGCTGTAATAGCTATCGTCCGCAGGAAAAATCAGCCGTCTCCAGTCACCGAACGCGGGATCGGTTATCACTGCGG
>JAFTPW010000185.1:0-3319 GCA_017463075.1 Clostridia bacterium | reverse complement strand
GCGGCGTTCGGTGCGGCGATGTTTTCCGCGATGGCGTCGGGATGCGTCACAGACATGGAAACGCTGACGGCGTGCATCCGGTACGAAGAAAATCAACAATATTAATTATATAACATACGGAAAGGAAACATGCGATGAATAACTGTACTCTGACCTTTCAGGTGAAGGACGGCACCTGCTTTGCTGTGGAAACGGACGGAAAAACCACACTCGAAGCGGCATTTGCGGACGGAATTCTCACGGTGAGCGCGCTGTACTCCCGGTTTGAGAAACCTCTGACGCTCCGCGCGGATGCGAAAACCGGCGACACCGCATGCCTGACTCTGCGGGATTACCGGATTGAGCTGGCAGTGAACGGCAAACAGCTTGATGAGGAATGGCCCTTCGGGGATGCACTGTTTGAAGGCGGCAGGCTGACGGAACAGACTCCCGTGACTGTCGGTGAGATTCCGGCGGATGAGGAAGTGCCCGCGTTCTGCGGCAGCTTCACCGGTGCGGAAGGCTGGTATCCCGGGGACGGCGTGTTCGTCGGGGACTGCATGCCCTACTGCGACGGCGAGCGGTACCACGTGCTGTACCTCAAGGACCGCCACCACCACGGCAGCAAATGGGGCAAAGGAGCACATCAGTGGGCGCATATTTCCACGACCGACCTTGTTCACTGGGATGTGCATCCGATGGCGGTGGAAATCGACGATCCTGCCGAAGGTTCCATCTGCACGGGTTCGTGGATCTACGTGAACGGCGTGCATCAGCTCTATTATACGGTACGGATGGCTGACGGCTCTTCCGCTCCGATCATGCGCTCCCTGTCCGACGACGGCTACCACTATAAGAAGGATAAGAACTTCAAATTCCTGCTCAGCGAGCTTTACACCGGTGCATCTGCCCGCGACCCGAAGGTTGTCATGGCGGAGGACGGCACCATGCACATGTTCGTCACGACCACGGAAGCCGCAACCCGAAAGGGATGTCTCGTGCATCTGGTGTCCGAAGACGGTGACAACTGGTGCGAAACCGGCATGATTTACACCGCGCCCGACGGAAACGAGCCGGAATGCTCCGATTATTTTGCGCTTGACGGCAGATATTACCTCATTTTCAGCCATCACGGACGCGGGGAATACCGGATTTCCGACAAACCGTTCACCGACTGGCGCGAACCGGCGGAAAAGTACATCCCGTGCCACTCCGTTCCGAAGGCGGCAATCTGGCATGACCGGATCCTCTTCGCGGGATTCAAAGGCATCGGCGGCTACGGCGGCAGCATGACCTTCCTCGAAGCTGTGACGGACGAAAACGGCGAAATGAACTATATTCCTGTGAAGGAAATGGAATAAATCAAAGATCAAGGGAGAATCAGACATGAAAAAGAGAACGCTCACCCTTCTGCTGGCACTCTTGATGCTGGCGGCAAATTTCGCGGGATGCTCTGACAGCACCGTGACCGACGACACCGACACCCCGGCTGACACTGCGGATACTGCGGCGGTGGAAGAAACAGTCGAAGAAACCGAAACCGCGGCAACGCCCAGTCTTCCCGAAAACGTCAGCATGGACGGCAAGAATTTCAACATTCTCTCAGCCGGCTTCTTCAACTGGGAACCGCTCGGTATCTGGGACCTGTCCGCTGAGGAAATCACCGGCGAATCCTTCAACGACGCTGTATTCGAGAGAAACGAGTACATGAAGGAAACGTACAACTGCAACGTGACCGAAGTGGCAACCGGACACTGCGACGAAGCGCTGACCCTGCTTCAGAATTCGGTGACTGCGGATGTGAACGATTATGACATCGCTCTGCTCCGCACATGGAACTACTACTCAGCACTCGGCGGAAAACTGCTGACGGAGCTGGAAAATCTGGAACACTGCGATTTCGATCAGGAATGGTGGAACCGCACCGTTATGGATCAGCTTGCCGTAGCCGGTAAAAACTACGTCATCAACGGCGGATTCACCATCAGCGACGAGCTTGCGAAGAACTGTATGTATTTCCACAAGGGACTGCTCGAGGAATTCAAGCTGGAAAATCCCTATCAGCTCGTCAACGACGGCAAATGGACGTTCGATAAAATGATGGACATGACCGAGGGCGTCAATGCCGATCTCAACGGTGACGGCAAGTGGACGAATGAAGACCGCTACGGTATTGTTCACGTGGACGACACGCCCGGACTTCTCGTCAATGCGTTCAACAGCAGATATGCGACCCTTGATGCGGACGGCGGACTGACCCTCACCATCAACAGTGAAGATACAATCACCAAGATCATGCACATGATTGAAGCATTCTCCGATCAGACTGTGGTGTTCAATGTTTCCCACCGAAGCAGTGACGTAAATGCGGACGAAATGGGCATGTTCATGCGGAATCAGACCCTGTTCAGCATGGCGGGTATCTGGTACTGCCCCACTTACCGCAGCATGGATGAAGATTTCGGCATTCTGCCCTATCCGAAGTACGACGAAGCACAGCAGGACTATCTGAGCCCGTCTACGGCGATTGCGAATACTCTTGTCAGCGTTCCCGTAACGAATACGGACTACGAAAACACTTCGATCTTCCTCGAAGACTATTCCTACCGCGGACACATGACGATTCTGCCCGAGTTCTACGATGTTCTGCTTCAGGGCAAGGTTGCGCGTGACGAAGAATCCAAGGCGATGCTCGATCTGATTTTCGGCTCTCCCATCCTCGACGTCGGCATCATCTGTGAATTCGGCGGATATCCTGCATCTGTCAACAGCAAAACTGCGGCATTCGATACCAATATCGCATCCGAGTTCCAGTCCAAGGAACGGATTGCAGCGAGAACCATGCAGCAGATGGTCGAAAAACTCACCGAAGAATAAAAAACACACGCCGGAGACTGGTAAAACTGCCAATCTCCGGCGCACTTTTTTGTTGAATTTATCCCATCTTCGCGGAATGGAAGTGATCGTAAACGATTCTGACATCGTGCACATTCGGCTGAGCCTTGGTTGCCAGAGCATCGTGTTCCTCAACGCAGAGCACACCGACGGCACGTCCGTTTCCTGCGGCGTTGATTTCAGCTACTTTTTCGCTGAGTTTATCTTCGTTCACGTCACACATGACGACGTTTCCACCGGCTTGCGTCCAGCATTCGGAGAACAGCAGTCCCATTCCCGATGCCGCACCGGATGCAATGGCGGTTTTGTTCCGGAATTCCATACATACCTCCCGCAGGGTGATGATTTGTTGTTTTGATTATACAATACATTTCCTGGGAAATCAAGCGCTTTGGAAAGATTTGTCTCATTCACCGTTGACAGGTCAATGCGGCTGTGGTATAAT